>NZ_JBMPOT010000011.1:0-264777 GCF_049340425.1 Undibacterium sp. JH2W
CTTTTTCTTCTGGTGCTGCATCGATCTGGTCGTAGGCTTTAGCTTCGCCGCCGAATTTTTTCGACAAGACTGTTGCAATCGCTGCTGTCAGTGTGGTTTTGCCGTGATCAACGTGACCAATTGTGCCAACGTTTACGTGCGGCTTGGTGCGCTCGAACTTACCTTTTGCCATTTTGGACTCCTAACGATTTTGATGAGAATGCTCAGGCACGCGCCCGACAAATCAGACTTGAAAACACCAGACTAAATGGTGCCCTTGACGTGGATTGAACACGTGGCCTCTCCCTTACCAAGGGAGTGCTCTACCACTGAGCTACAAGGGCAGCTTGCTGCGCAAAACCCCGCGCAAGTAAAACTGGAGCGGGTGAAGGGAATCGAACCCTCGTCATAAGCTTGGAAGGCTTCAGCTCTACCATTGAGCTACACCCGCAAAGGCCACCACTTCAGCCGCTAATTTCTTAATTCAATTCTTTACCTGTGGTGGAGAGGGCTGGATTCGAACCAGCGTACTCGTAAGAGAACAGATTTACAGTCTGTCGCCTTTAACCACTCGGCCACCTCTCCGCAGGGAACCCCGGATTATGGAGATACTCCCCCCATCTGTCAACACCTATTTGCAAATTCCTTCTCATGATGCCTGAAGCATCCGTCAAAAACAACAATAAGTACTTGATTTTATTCAATATTATTAAAATGATATGAATAAAGTATCTCAACTGAAATTTCAACGGCGAGAAAAATAACGTCTCCTTGGGCTCGTGTTTTTGTTGTAATTTTCCCTACGATCGCCAAGACGAATAAGATCAAGCTATGATGCAGGCAACTATCGAAAACTGACGACATGGCCCGCACCCTCGCATCCGACTATCAATTACAGCGCGACGATATCCTGGAAAAGGCGGCCACAGCCTTTGCCAACCATAGCTACCCCGGTACGTCCATGAGCTTGCTGGCGCAAACCTGTGGCACTTCCAAGGCCAGGCTCTACCATTATTACCCCAGCAAAGAAGCGATCCTGTTCGATTTGCTGGATCGCTATACCAGAGTCCTGATCAGTCTGGCAGAAAGCCATGCTGACTTGCCTGCCTTGATCGCGGCCTTCCTGGCTGAATATGACATTCCCAGACCCGGCATATCGCTTTGCTGAACGATGTAAAATTCCTGGAAGCACCGCAACGCCAGTTGATACTCGATGCCCAGAGAAAAATCGTCGATTTATTTGCCGCCGCCATACAGCGCAACTTTCCCGAGCGCACCACGGCACAAAACCGCAGCGCCATCACCATGCTCTTGTTTGGCATGATCAACTGGACTTTTACCTGGCTAAAACCACACCAGGATGCCGATAAAATTTCCTATGCCGATTTTGCTGTGCTGGTCACGCAGATTTTCATGCAGGGCATGCTGGGGCTGCCTGTGGCGACAGCAAAAGACCAAAAAACGCATTAAACAGTCTGCTGCTTTGTGGTCCAGGCTTAATTCCTGGCATGTGCAATCTGGTAGCACTCCATCCCCTCAAACGCGCCCAATTCCAGTGACAATTCACTGATGCGGGTGGCCAATTTACGGCTCAGGCCCACAGCGACAAAACGCCATTCTGCACGCCCGTCGCGGCAACTGATATTCAAAGTACCAGTAGCAATTTCATAACCACGCTCCAGGGCCATTTTGCGCAAGGCATCTTCCCTGGGTATATAGCCTTGCTTGAATTGCATGGTGATTGCTACTGCGGGCCGTGACGGCAACCACGACTCCAGCCTGGATACCCAGATCATGCAGGCGGCTGACAAAAATGCCAGCAAAATGGCTGCTGCATAAAAGCCTACGCCTACCATCACGCCTATCGCTGAAGAAGCCCACAAAGAGGCGGCGGTAGTCAGGCCGCTGATGGTAAATCCTTCGCGCATGATGACACCAGCACCAAGGAAGCCTATGCCGGTGACTATGCCCTGTATGGTGCGGGAAGGGTCGAGATTGACAGGGTAAAGTGCCCGTGCACCGAACCAGAAATCCGGGTAACCAGAAATCACTACCAGGGCAGCAGAAGCCATGCACACCAGGCCATAAGTACGCATGCCAGCTGCACGACCATGGTAAGAACGTTCATAACCAACCACAAATCCTAACAGCATGGCACCGGCCAGATTCAGGAAGATAATTGCATTGGCATGCAATTCAGCCGCTGACCAAAAACTCATGAAATAGCTGGACAGAGATACCGCCATAAGCTTGCCTCAAATTAGCTAAATTACATGTCTATATATTTCTATCAGTGTAGCAAGCAGAGTTCAGCCGGGCCAGTAAAACATCGTCAAATCAATCAACTGCCGCCCTGCTGCCGACTATGCGTTATAATCCTGCTTCTCTTTCATTGGGGAGTAGCCTGCTCCGGTTTAATCCGGGGAAGACGCATCAACATACTTGGCCATCTGGTCATGGTGCGTTTGATACGATCAAAGCATGATTGTATTGGGCAAGACCTTTGATAGTTATATTTCCGCTGACCAGGGATGGGGCGGGATATAGCTGTCATCGGACAAAATACCCCATCCCGCCTATATTCATGGAAGCTTTTCTCGTCTCTGCCCTCGCTGTCACCGTTGGTGAAATTGGTGACAAAACACAGTTACTGGCCCTGCTATTGGCGGCCCGCTATAAAAAGCCTGGGCCTATCATACTCGGCATCCTGGTCGCCACATTAGCCAACCATACCCTGGCTGGCCTGGTGGGACAACTGGTAGCGACGCACATAGATGGCACTATCCTGCGCTATTTGCTGGGCCTGTCATTTCTGGCAATTGCCGCCTGGACGCTGAAACCGGATGAAATGGATGATGGTGGCATCAATGAAAGACCTTACGGCGTTTTCATGCTGACTTGCGTGACTTTCTTCCTGGCAGAAATCGGCGACAAGACCCAGTTGGCAACCGTGGCATTGGCGGCCAAATACAGTGACCTGAGCATGGTCATCGCCGGTACTACTTTGGGCATGTTGATTGCCGATGTACCGGCAGTCTTCCTGGGCAAAATCGCAACACCGAATTTCCCTTTCAAATACGTGCGCTGGTGCGCCGCGGCAGTGTTTGCGGTACTCGGCGTGCTGGTATTGTTGGGCATGGAACTCAAATTTTGATGAGTAATGTAAATAAGGTAAATAAGCCATGTTGACATGGCGACACCATAGAATGATGATAGATACATGATTACGATTTACCACAATCCACGCTGTTCCAAATCACGCGAAACCCTGGCGCTGGTACAAGCCTATGCGGATCAGGCACAATTAAACCTGCAAGTGATTGATTATCAAAAAACACCTTTGAATTTTGATGAATTACAAAGACTGCTGACTGCATTGGGTACAGCTGATGACGATGGCGACGTGCAGGCCATGCTGCGCAATAATGAGCCTGAATATGCCAGCCTGAACCTGGCAGATGCCGATACTATCACTGCCCTGTCAGCCATCGCTGCCCATCCGCATTTATTGCAAAGACCGATAGTCAGCTACCAAAATAATGCGGCCATAGGACGTCCGCCGGAACACGTCCTCTCCCTGTTCAAGAAAGCCTGAGCCGCCATGTCAGAATTCAAACTTGCCGCTGGCAGTCACATTAAATTTGGTGGCATTTCCACCCAGCTTTATCCTCTCCTGCGTCAGGGTTTGGCAGCAGACATGCCACGCCAGAATTTCCAGGAAGAAGAACCCGCCGCCCACGGCATCATGGTCGGCGAATTGATGGCTTATTTTGCTGCCTGCGCGGCATTTTGCAAAGCCACCAGCAAGCTGCATCATGAACATCAGCAAGTGTTGGGGGAGTTCGTCAATGCCCTGCAAAATCAGCTGGGTGAAAAACCACAGATGCCAGAACTGGAAAACATCGCTGTGGGTGCGGGCTTGCCGGTGATACTGGAAATAGAACTGCAAGAAGATTGCGTGCTGCTGGCAGATACGCACTTTGTGGCCGACAATGAAGCAGAAAAAAGCTGGAAGCTGTGGCGTAGCGGGATCTTGCTGCGGGAAGGTGGCATACCGGCAAGCTGGATCAAGAAATTTTATTTCCCGCGCCTGCTGGATTATCGTGATGTTGCCAGCTCACGCAGCCCGCGCTCGCTGGAACAAACGACGGATACCGCCTTGATGGTGGGCGGCCTCATGCAATCCTGGCACAAGGATACGCCAGCCGATTTACTGCATGCCTTCCGCAAGCAATATGGACGCATCAACTTTTCTCAGCATAGCAATTTTGATGAAACCTCACTGGAGCGTTTCTTCAATTTGAATCCTATGCTGGACCCAGCGACGCGCCTGCTAAATCAAATGACGATCTGGCAAGACATTGATGCCCTGGCCAAGAAACAACAGATACCTCTGGCTTAAAAAAACAGGAAATAAAGCAGGAAATAAAGATGCCGCCTAGATTATTTTCACAGGCGGCATTTTTTTAACTGGCTGGATTGCGCTTGACGAAGAACAAGGCTGTGCCTATTGCCATCAAGATTCCGCCAAAAAAACGGTTCTGGCTTTTCAACCATTTGGGATCGCGGAAATAACGCTGCATGGTGGATGCTGCCAGGGCATAGCCATGCATGACCACCAGGTCTATCGCGCACATGGTCACGCCCAGTATCAATAACTGCGGCAAGAGCGGCACATCATGCGAGATAAATTGCGGCAATACCGCCACCATGAAGATGATGCCTTTGGGATTGGTGGCATTCGTCAAGAAACCCGTCAGAAAACGTCTGGACATGCTGGGTGCTTCGCTGGCAATACTGGCAGTATCATTTTCTGCCTTGACTTCCACCCTGGCGCGCCACTGGTTGAGGCCCAGATAGATCAGGTATAGTGCCCCTACGGTTTTAACCACACGGAAGGCCATTTCCGATGCCATCAGGATAGAACCCACCCCAGCACCGGCAACTGCCAGTATCAGCAATAAACCCGCCTGCAAACCCATGATGGTGCCACTGGCTTTTTTAAGCCCATAGTTCAAGCCATGCGACATGGATAGCACGGCGCCGGAACCAGGTGAAATGGCGATAACGCAAGCGGCAAAGAAAAAAGTGAGCCAGGTAGTGAAGTGCATGGAACGTCCTTTAAGCATGAGGTGAAAACATTGTAAGCCACCCACCTCATTCTTGCAGTGCGGCTATCACTTAACCACGCATCATGGCTGCCAGCAATTGGCTTTTCAGAGTCTTGATGAGCGCCGTTTCATCTGGTGGCACGCCTTCATCGGCATTGACGGCACGGTCAGCATAAAACAGGCCCAGGGGTTTTTTCTGTATCACCAGAGGCAGGATGATGAAGCTGCGCGCATCCGGCAATAATTGCTTATGCCAGTCCGGTAGCAGATTTTGTATCTTGGGAACCGAGGCATCCGAAATCATCAGATCGACATTATTGCTCATCGCCAGATGGAATAAATTTTGGTCGGGCTTGCCGCTGAAGGCAAAGCCTCTTTGCCTTTCCTGGTAATTCTCACCTATGGCCAGCCGTGCGACATAACGCACCGTTTGCAGGTCGCGCAGGCAGACGGTGGCAAAGCGAAAGCCCATGCTGCTATACAGGGTCTCCAGTACCAGCAGAATCAGGTCATTCAGTTTAAAACTGTCAGATGCCAGCATTTGTGTGACATCTTGCACACCAGCCAGCAGAAGATCACGCGCATGCTTGGGCTTGCCGCTGGCATGTCGCTCATCATTCTGGATTTCACCTGCCTCATAATTCTTGAGCAAGAGGTCATTCGGCACACCATTGGTGGTATTCGCATCGGCGTCACCAATATGGATATCACCCATGGCGATATCCATGCTCTTGGCTAATTGTCTGGTCTCAGTTTCTACCTTGCTCAGCATTTCATCCAGGATGGCTTGATCAAAATCCAGTGCCTTGCCATAACGATGCAACAAGGTCTTGGCTTTTTCCTTGAGATCGCCACCACTGGAACTCATGATCATGGTCGCCAGTGCATCGCTGAAGCTGGCTACCTGCCTTAGCCACTCGGCACGGGTATTCACCTTTTTCAGCTCACCACCAGGCAAAGGGGTCAGTGATTGTATGATGGTGTCCGGTATCTTCCATTCCTGCAAAGCCATTTCGCCAAAGCGCTCATAGCTGCAACCCAGCAGCATGGAGCTGGCATCCTGAGAATTGGTTTGCCCGGTCTGCAGCATGGCTTGTATGCGGCTGTACAGGGGATGATCAAAGGAAGCCACCAGGATCTTGCCGACATTCTTGAACAAGGCAGCCACGGCAGCTTCTTCGCCATCCTGGAAACGTCCGCGCTGGGCCATTTCGCGGCCGACTATGCTGGCGCACAGAGCTTGCACCAGTTCGCGCCTGACGCTATTGGCATGGCTTTTATCCTTGAAACAATCAACCAGCAACATCGCCATGGCACTGGTCTTGATGCTGTTAAAACCCAGCAGGAATATCGCCCGGGAAATTGTGGTGACGGGTGCGCCAGAGCTGGTGCGGTAGTGGATGGTGTTTGAGAGCCTGAGTATTTTTTGCGTCAGCGCAACATCGGCCAGCACAAAGTGCGCGAGCTTGGCAACCGGGTCTTCGCTGGAAGAAGTAATTTCCACCACCTTGGTAATCGACACCCCCAAAGTCGGCAAATTACTCTCTTCATTGATTTGCCTGATCAAACGATCACGCGGCAGTTCTGGCGCGTGTTGATCCAGGTGAACTGATGATTGTATGGCCATGGTCTCCGCAACTACAAATTTATACTAACAATCCATACTCAAACCTGGTTGTTGATGTTTTATTTTGCTACACGGACGGCATTGATACCGTATTTTTTTTGCAACTCATCATACAGGCCACGTATTGCTTTCAGGCGTGGATTCATGGGGTCTAGACGACGGGCAGATTCAATCAGATTGCGTGCCAGCTCACCGGTAGCATGATCCCAACCCATGTTTTCCAGGCATTTCAAGGCGGCCAGTGCCGCATTCAAGATCACTTGCGGATTATCCGGCGACTTGCGTGCCGCTGCCGCCATCAATTCTACCGAGCCACGGAAATCGCCCTGCTTGGCTTTTTGTACACCCATGGCCACCAGATCCATGACTTCTTTCTGGCTGCGTTGCGCCAATTCCTTGCCAAGATGACCTTTACCGGCACTTTCAAATACCCCCAGTGCCTTGTTCATGACTTGCTGGTTGCTGGCGTTTTTCATGACGTCAAGAATAATCTCGGAAGCATTGTCTTCCTGGTCATTTTCAAGACAACTTTTAGCCAGGCCCAGCTTGGCATCGGTAGACAGGCCTATATCTTCGCGCGAAGCCGCCACGGCATTACCCAGTTCTTCCCCCAACCTGGCATCACCCGTCTTGGCATGGATCATGGCAGCAGAAATGGCACGTACTGCAGCTGTTTTCTTGAGGCCGGACATATTCTTTTCCAGGTCGCGCACGACGGACTTGGCTTGTTCCATATCCCCTTTTTTTACCAGGGCGTCGACCAGATTCAGATGATCTTCAGGGTCGCGGAACTCAGAAAACTTGGCCTTGCTGACCACTTTTTTCAAGACATTTTCAGCCGTTTCTATGTCACCGGTTTCCAGCGCAATCTTGCCCAGTTTGCGCAAGCGCCTGACTGCATGCGGTGAAACGCTGACAGCAACATCCAGCACCTCTTTTGCCTCTGGCAGCTCACCCACCATTTCATGGGTCTTGGCTAGCCAGTCATAGGCATCCATATACTTATTGTTTTCTGCCACCAGGTTTTTCAATATTTCTTCAGCTTCCTGGTATTTACCCTGCATGAACAGGGTTTTCGCCAGACCCAGGCGGGCCCAGGCGACGGCTTTCAATTCAAATAAATATTTATATAATTCTTCAGCCTCGGGAGCCTCACCCTGCACCACATGTAACTCTGCACGCAGACGCATGAAGTCAATGGCATATTTGGGGTGGTCGCGCTCACCATGATGACAAGCCATGATGGCTTCAGGGATGGAACCCTGCTCCATGAGATTATGGACATCGACAAAGGCCTTGCGCTTTTCCAGGGCGCGTATGACGCGCTCCAGCAGCATATCGGCAGTGAAGGGTTTCAACAGGTAATCGGAAGGGGCCAGTTCGGCAGCGCTGACTACCTTGGCGTAAGAGCGCTCTGCCGTCACCATGATGAAGATGGTCGATAAGGGGGCCAGCTTATGGTGGCGCATGTCTTCCAGTAATTGCTGGCCATCCTGGCCTACACCCAGATCGTATTCGCACAAGATCAGGTCAAACACCTTGGCTTGTATGGTGCGCACAGCTGTACCGGCCGACAGCCCGTGTTCTATCTTGGTAATGCCGCACAGATTCAGCATATTGTGCAAACTGACCCGCATGCCTGCATGCGGTTCAACGAGCAATGCCCTGATATCGCTGAGTTCGCTCATTTCAACCTTTAGCGTAATTTATTGTTGATCTCGCTGTAGTGCGTACCAACCTGTCATCCCCGGCCGGCAAACCCCGTCAAGCCTGAATTGGCTTATATGACCATTTCATTATATTAAAGTGACGGCGCATTGATATGGAAACTTTACCCCCTTGCGGCAACAATGTTGCAAGGCTTTAACATATTTAACGGATTTACTTGAATATCCTGGCTAATAACAGCACGAACAGGGAAATCAATATGGTGGAAGCGAAAGGAAAGGAGAAGCTGCGGCCAAACAGTTTAAAACGTACATCACCCGGCAAACGACCTATGCCCAGCTTTTCCAGCCAGGGCAGCAGGCTGGAGAACACCACGACAGCAATAAAGATGGTCAATACCCAGCGCAACAAAGCCTGCTCCTGTTTAATTGTAAAAAGGCAATTTACTATGATTTAAATCAATTCCCCAGCCATCATAAGCGGTGACTGCGGTCCAGGCGCAATAAATTTTCTGGCAATTCCACACCATGTCCCATCAGCAGCACTTTGAACAACTCACCCATTTCTGCTGGCGATACCAGTTTTTGCAGGGCATTTGCCTTTGGCAGGTAGGCCATGACTTGTTCTGCCGAGGTGCGTGCCAACAACTCTGCGATACCTGCCGCCGTCAAGAAACTGGCCTGGCTGGTGTAATTCAATAAGTCCAGCCCCGCTGCCAGGCCTGCCCTGGCCATGGCGGTAAAGTCAACATGGGCGGTGATGTCCTGCAAGCCGGGCAAATAAAAAGGATCAGGATGGGCATGATGACGGTAATGGCACATCAGGCTGCCTTGCAGTCGTTGCGGGTGATAATACTCGGCTGCCGGGAAACCATAATCTATCAGTATCGATGCTGCCGGCTTGCCGCTGGCGAGCAGCATGGATGCCAGGCTATGCATGAAGCCGCTTGCGATCGCATGAACTTCCGTCAAATAACCAGCTGGCAATTCATCTGCATAAGGGATTTGCGCAATCTTGTCAGGACTGCATGCCTGTGGCAGTTCACGGAAAATCAGTCTTGGCGCACTATCCTCATCGACCACCGCCACACCAACTTCACGCCAGCCATCTGCCGTCTTGATGACGAGATCAACCGGCATGGCATCAAGCACCTCATTCCCCAGTACAATGCCAGAAAAAGAGTCTGGCATTTTTTGCAACCATTGCACTTGTGGAAAGTCTTTCAGCAATTCTTCCTGACGTGCGCGCAGTTCGCCGGACAATTCCACGATAAAATAGCGGTCTATCGCGATTCCAGACAATTGACATTCCGACAAAAAATCCAGGGCCAGCTTGCCCGTGCCTGCACCGAACTCCATGACTTCGGCCGCAGTTTGACTGAATAACTGACTTGCCAGCCTGGCCAGGGTGGCAGCAAATAGCGGCGACATTTCCGGTGCGGTTGTAAAATCACCGTCTTTGCCTAATTTTGTAGCACCACCGCTGTAATAACCAAGGTCAGGCGCATACAGCGCCAGTTCCATGTAGCGCGAAAACGGTATCCAGCCCTGCTGTAGATGGATGTCGTCGATAATCAGTTGTTGCAAAGCAGATGAGGCAGCCAGCGCATCATCGCCAGGTACAGGTAGAGATAATTTATGCATAGCCGCATTGTATTGAAAACGCAGTAATCCTTGTTAAGAATTTCCATGAACGACATGACAGATAATCAAACCACAAACCGCACTGCACTGATCACAGGTGCCGCCAAACGCATAGGGCGGCATATCGCCCTGCATATGGCGCGGCAGGGTTGGGATATTCTTGTGCATTATGGCAATTCAGCAGCAGAAGCACATACTTTGGTGACAGAAATCCAGGCGTTGGGCCGTCGTGCACTTGCCTTGCAGGCCGACCTGGCAAATGAAACAGCAACGCATGCCTTGCTGCCCGCAGCAATAGCCGCCATGGGCAAGATAGATTGCATCGTCAATAATGCCTCGCTGTTTGCAGAAGATGATGTACACAGCTTCAGCCAGGCCAGCCTGGACAGGCATATGCATGCCAATCTGGCCGCGCCCATCATACTGGCGCAAGCCCTGCATACGGCAACAGCGAACGGCGAACAGACTTGCGTCATCAACCTGCTGGATCAAAAGCTGTACAACCTGAACCCCGACTTTTTGTCATACACCCTGTCCAAGGCAGCACTGCAATGTGCGACGACGACAATGGCGCAGGCACTGGCCCCGAAAGTGCGGGTAGTTGGCGTTGCGCCTGGCATTACCATGGAATCCGGCCATCAAAGCACCGCAGATTTCCAGCAGGCACACCAGGTCACGCCACTGGGCAGGTCCAGCACGCCTGAAGACATTGCCCGTACCGTTTGCTTTCTGGCGGACAGCCCTGCCATGACCGGCACTACCATCCTCGTTGATGGCGGCCAGCACCTTATTCCCTTGCAGCGCGATGTCATGTTCCTGGCGACTGCAAACCACTCTATTCAATCTTAATTCGCATTTTACTTATCCGGGACCACCATGTTATCCATCCTGCACCATCCCCAGCTCTCAGACTGCCGCCGCCTGTTCTTGCGCAATTATGAAATCTCCATCAACATCGGCGTGCATGAGTTCGAGAAAAAGGGCGAGCAACGCGTGCTCTTCAATGTGGACTTGTATATCCCGCTAGCCCTGTCTACACCCAAGGATGACCAGCTGGAAGAAGTCGTTGATTATGATTTCATGCGCTGCACCATAGCCGACCGTATTTCCAAAGGCCATGTACACCTGCAAGAAACCCTGTGTGATGATGTCGCAGCTATCATGCTGGCACATCCTAAAGTACGCGCCGTGCGCATCTCTACCATGAAGCCGGATGTCTACGCAGATTGCGAAGGCGTAGGCGTAGAAGTATTCAAGATCAAAACAGATATTTAAACATTATCATGCAAGCCCTTACTGAAACACTCACAGAACCATCGATGGACGCCCCGGCTGAAGTAAAAGCCACGGCCACCACTACCGCCAAGTCACAGGAAAAAATTACTTACGAAAACAATAAGCTGCACAAGCGCTTATGCCGCCTGGTTGGCCAGGCGATAGGTGATTTCAATATGATAGAAGAAGGCGACAAGGTCATGGTTTGCCTGTCTGGCGGCAAGGATAGTTATGCCCTGCTGGATATCTTGATGACATTGCGTGAACGTGCGCCCATCAATTTCGATATCGTCGCCGTCAATCTCGACCAGAAGCAACCGAACTTCCCTGACCATATCCTGCCAGCCTATCTGGAAAAACTGGGCATACCCTACCATATAGAAAACCAAGATACCTATAGCATCGTCAAGCGCCTGATCCCGGAAGGCAAGACGACTTGCTCACTCTGTTCACGCCTGCGTCGCGGCATTTTGTACCGCGTGGCTGATGAACTGGGCGCCACCAAGATCGCGCTAGGCCACCACCGTGACGATATTCTGGAAACTTTTTTCCTGAATATGTTCTTTGGTGGCAAACTCAAAGGCATGCCAGCCAAGCTGCAATCGGACGACGGCAAACACATCGTCATTCGCCCTCTGGCCTATGTCAAAGAGTCTGACACTGAACGTTATGCCGAAGTCAAAAACTTCCCCATCATCCCCTGCGATTTATGCGGCTCGCAAGAAAATCTGCAACGCAAGCAAATCAAGGGTCTGATGCGCGAATGGGACAAAAAATTCCCTGGTCGCGTCGACAATATTTTTGCATCCCTGTCCACCGTCGCACCTTCACATCTGATGGACAAGAACTTGTTCAACTTCACTGATCTGAAAGTTGATGGCGAAGCGAATCCGAATGGCGATATCGCCTTTGATGACGAGCCTTGTGCGACACCTGCTGCGGGTGTGATTTCTTTGCATCTGGATCCGGATTAAATCAAAAACTCATTGCATATCTTGTAGGAGCGACTTCAGCCGCGAATGATCGATACGTCATAATCTTCGCGGCTAAAGCCGCTCCTACAAAAACAAAGGCTACTTTCGAGTAGCCTTTGTTTTAAGTGGAGATTTTTTCTTAAGTCCTGTCAAGCAATCCTGTTACCGGCTTTCCAAACTCCCATAACTACTGGTATGCCGCTCACCAAGCGCACACGCATGTAGTCAGCCCGCAATCCAACAGCAATCTCACCCCTGTCATCCAGTCCTATCATGCGCGCCGGATTGCGCGTCACGGTCGCCACTGCCTTGGGCAAACTAAAGCTTTCATTCTGCAGCAGGAAAGCTGCATGCAAGAGGCTGGCTGGTACATAGTCGGAAGACAGCACATCCAGCAAATCCAGGCGCGCCAGTTCTGCTGCCGATACATTGCCGGAATGTGAACCACCACGTACCATATTTGGTGCGCCCATGATGATGCCCAGGCCCTGTTCACGGGCAGCCCTGGCGGCAGCAACAGTGGTGGGAAATTCAGATATCGTCACGCCATCATCGACACCTTCGGCCACATGTTCCACCGTTGTATCATCATGGGTAGCCAGCGGCACTGGCACATCCAGTTCACGGCAACTGGCGACGATGGCGCGGCGGTTGGAGGCGGCATAGGCAACTTGCCTGAGCAGCAAACGCTCCAGCATGGAATCGACTTTTTCTTCGCTCCAGCCGCGCTTGCCGGATACATAGACGCGGTAATGCGTCAGGTCTGTCCACTGTCTTTGGCCGGGTGTATGGTCCATCAGTGAAACCAGCTTCAGGCGTTCGTCATGCAGATAGGGGGCGAACATGTCGAGCAAGCCTTCTTCTGCCAGCTCCAGGCGCATGTGCAAGAAGTGGTCTGCCCGCAAGATGCCTGAGTCTGCGGCCATGCGCAAACCCTGGGTGCATGATTCGAGGCTGTCATTGCGCAGACTGTCAGAATCGATATCACCGACTGAAATCGCATCAAGCACAGTGGTGATGCCGGATGCGGCGATCTGGGCATCATGCGCCAAAATTGCAGGCAGCGTAGGCCAGACTACCTTGGGGCGTGGCATCAGGTGTTTTTCCAGATTGTCGGTATGCAGCTCTACCATGCCGGGCAAGAGATAATCTCCCTGCCAGTCATCTGTACCCGTGACACTGGAAGTACGCACTGCTTCAGTCAGATCAGCTATCCTGCCCTGCTCTACCAGCATGGAGCCGCTGATGATTTCATCGGCCAAAACAATTTGTGCGTTTTCTATTCTGTTCATCATGCTGCCACCAAGGAGACTGCTGCGGGGATGGAGAAAATTCTGGTTGCCAGCGCCTGGCGCACCACTTCATCATGAAAGATGCCGACGACAGCGGCACCGCGTTCGCGTGCGGCATTGATCATGTCGATGACGGTGGCGCGATTGGCTTCATCCAGTGAGGCGGTAGGTTCATCAAGCAAGAGTATGGGGTAATCGAAAATCATGGTGCGGGCGATATTCACACGCTGTTGTTCACCACCAGAAAAAGTCGCAGGCGGGATTTGCCACAGGCGCTTGGGTATGCGCAGGCGCGACAATAATTCTTCAGCCTGTCCATAGGCTGCTGACTTTTCCACGCCGCGCATGAGCAGAGGTTCTGCTACCAGATCCAGCGTGCTGATGCGGGGTATCACGCGCAGGAACTGGGTCACAAAACCCAGGGTACTGTGCCTGACTGCCAGCACTTGCTGTGCGGGTGCAGATTGAACATCGACCCAGCCACCTTCATCCGCATCATCCTTGTGCCAGATATTCACGCTGCCACTGCTGGCGCGGTAATTGGCATACAGGCAGCGCAGCAAGGTGCTCTTGCCTGCACCTGAGGGTGCGTGGATGACCACGCATTCACCAGCATCTACCTGCATGTCTATTTTCGACAAGATGGACATTTCCTGCCCGCCTTGCAGATGCAGGGTAAAGTCTTTGGACAAGCCTTCAACAACAATACGTTTCAACATGTGTTCCTCAAGCCTGCAAGACAGATGACACCAGCAACTGGGTATAGGGATGTTGCGGATCATCGAGTACCTGATCAGTCAAACCCTCTTCGACTACCTGCCCCTGGCGCATGACCATGAGGCGGTGAGCCAGCAAACGCGCCACTGCCAAATCATGGGTAACGATGACGGCTGCCACCTGCAATTGCGAAACCAGCTGGCGCAATAAATCCAGCAGGCGGGCCTGCACAGAAACGTCGAGGCTGGCCGTAGGCTCATCCATGAAAATCAGGCGTGGTTTGGTCACCAGGTTGCGGGCGATTTGCAAGCGCTGTTGCATGCCGCCCGAGAAATCACGCGGCAAATCATCAATGCGCGCCGCATCAATTTCCACCCTGTGCAACCAGTCCTGCGCCTCGGCACGTATCTGGCCATAATGCCGGGCACCGACTGCCATCAGGCGTTCACCAACATTGGCACCGGCAGAGACTTCTACCCGCAGACCATCCCTGGCACTTTGGTGGACAAAGCCCCAGTCTGTGCGCGCCAGCAAGCGGCGGCGTGCCTCGCTGATGGTGAATAGCTCGACGATGCCTTCATCTCGGGTATTGAACAAGACTTCGCCCTGCTCTGGCTGCAACTGGCCTGCCAGGCAATTCAACAGGGTAGATTTGCCAGAACCGGATTCACCAACTATGCCCAGCACTTCACCCGGATACAGGCTCAGGTTGACTTGTTCGCAAGCCGCCTTGCCGCCGTAGAATTTACTGACATTGCATGCTTGCAGCAAGGGTAGCGTGCTATCGGTATTAAAATTGCTCATGCCTGCTCTTCCCTGCGGGTGCGGCAATAATCAGTATCACTGCAGACAAACATGCGTGAACCCTGGTCATCGACAATGACTTCATCAAGGAAGCTGTCATTCGCATCGCACATGGCACAGCGGTGATCCCAGTGTTCAATCTCAAATGGATAATCTTCAAAATCCAGGCTCTTCACTGGTGTATAAGGCGGCACGGCATAAATGCGTTTTTCACGACCGGCACCAAATAATTGCAGGGCGGGATTCTTATCCATCTTGGGATTATCAAACTTGGGTATCGGTGAAGGGCGCATCAGGTAGCGCTCATTGACGATGACGGGGTAATCATAAGCCGTTTCTATCTTGCCCAGCCTGGCGATATCCTCATACAGCTTGACGCTCATGAGACCATAGTCAGCCATCGCATGGTATTTGCGGGTCTCAGTCTCGCTGGGTTCCAGCCAGCGCAGTGGTTCAGGGATAGGTACCTGATACACCATGATCTGGCCTTCAGCCAAAGGTGTTTCCGGGATGCGGTGGCGGGTTTGTATGACAGTCGCCGCCGTGGTTTTTTCCGTCGTTGCCACACCCGTGGTACGGCGGAAGAAGCGGCGTATATTGACTGCATTGGTGGTATCGTCAGAGCCCTGGTCTATGACTTTGAGAACATCATCCTGGCCTATGATGGCAGCAGTGACTTGTATGCCACCCGTGCCCCAGCCATAAGGCAGGGGCATTTCACGCCCGCCGAATGGTACCTGGTAACCGGGTATGGCAACTGCTTTCAAAATGGCACGCCTGATCATGCGCTTGGTTTGCTCATCGAGATAGGCAAAATTATAGCCCGCTTCAGGCTCAACCCTGGCAGGCGCAGCTTGCTCTGAGGTCTCTTGATATTCCTGAGTTTCCATGGTGTCCATCTCCATCATCATGCCGCCTTCTTGCCGGATTTTTCAGCGGCTTGTTCATCTGCTGCTTCAAGCTTGCCAGCTTCAGTAGCCTTGGCATCAATGCTTGCGCGTATACCACGCAAGAGACTGAGTTCAGCCTGGAAATCCACATAATGCGGCAGCTTAAGATGCTGCAAGAAACCAGATGCTTCTACATTGTCGGCATGGTAGAGCACGAATTCTTCCATCTGTGCTGGTGCCGTGATTTCTTCTTGCAATTCACTGGCACGCAAGGCACGATCCACGACGCCCATGGCCATGGTCTTGCGTTCGCAATGGCCAAAACCCAGGCCATAACCGCGGGTGAACTTAGGTGCTTCGTTTTGTGAACCGACGAACTGATTCACCATCTGGCATTCGGTAATATCGATCTCGCCTATATCTATGGCAAAACCCAGTTCTTCAGGCACGACTTGCACGCTGACCTTGCCATAACGTATCTCGCCAGCAAAGGGATGGTTGCGGGCATAACCGCGCTGGGTGGAATAAGCCAGTGCCAACAGAAAACCTTCATCACCACGTGCAAGGCTTTGCAGGCGCAGGGCACGACTGGCAGGGAATTGCAGAGGTTCACGTGTCAGGTCAAAAGGCTCGGGATCACCTTCAGGTATCAGTTCAGGTTCGATCAAACCTTCTGCATTCAAGAAATCGAGTACGCGCGGGCAAGCTTCTGCTGTTATGTTTTCCTGCGCCACAGATTCAGACTCACCACTACTCATGGCTTCTGCCGCCAGTGAAAAATCCAGCAGGCGCTGGGTATAGTCATAAGTCGCCCCCAATACCTGGCCACCCGGCACATCCTTGAAGGTCGCCGAGATGCGTCTTTGTATCAGCATATTGGCGGTATCCACAGGCACAGTCGCCATCAGGCGTGGCAAGGTTGTGCGATAGGCGCGCAACAGGAAGATGGCTTCTATCAAATCGCCACTGGCTTGCTTGATGGCGAGTGCCGCCAGGTCTCTGTCATACAGCGAAGCCTCACCCATGACACGGGCCACGGCCAGCGACATTTGTTCGCGTATCTGGGCTATGCTGAGTTCAGGTACGGCAGTATCACCCCGGCGCATTTTTGCCAGCGCTTCATACGACTGGGCAATCGCTTTTTCGCCACCTTTGACGGCTACGTACATGGTAACTCCTCAGACTGCACTGCTGCTATCTTGCTGGTGCGCGGCAAGCCGAGTACCGCGTCGCCACTGCAAAAAATCACATCCACACCTTGCGGGAAGGCGGCATGATTGATTTGCCATTTACTGACAAAATCTGCAGGCAAGTCATTGATATAAATGCTGCGCTTGTCCTTGATGCCGGGGCCTGTCAGTTGATATTCAGGGCCATTGAAAAAATCATCAACCTGTATCAGCAAGGTCGCAGATTTGTCGGGATAAGTCATGCTGCCCTGGGCAAAGCCCTGCAGATCCAGTTGCTGCAATGAGCTGCTCAATACTGCAAAATTCGCTGAGGATTTTTCACTTACCAGCGGCAAGCCACAATGGAAGCGCAGATAAGTACGCACTGCATCATTATCAAGCTCTTCTGCCAGCCAGGCCGTGGTTTCATAATCCATCAGGGCCAGACAGGCTGCTGCTGTTGCCATATGCAAAGGTGCAGGTGCTTGCAGCTTCACCCTGAGGCGCTGGATAGTGCCGGGCTCGGACAGCGCTTTCAGCAAGCTACGAAAGACCGTCTGTGCATCATGTACGGTGTCTTCCCACGCCGGCAAAAGTTGCTGCATGGATGAAGCTGCAGTGTCCAGTGTATATGTCATGCATCTTCTCCTCTGACCATGGTCATGAATTCCACCCTGGTGGCAAGGGCTTCAGCCTGTAGTTGCTGGCGCTTCTGCTGCAATAACAATTCCAGCGGCTTGATGATATTTTCTTCGATCGCAGGCCTATGTTCGCCTTGCATCAGCGCATCAAAAATCGCTGCCCATTCTGCATGACGCTGGTCACGCCCAGCCACATAGGCCACGCCAGTTTCACCCGTCGCCAGGCGCAAGGCACAGCGCGTCACCGACATTTCACCAAGGTTGAACTGTCTGCCGCTGCCACCAGTTCTGGCTCTGACCATGGCGAGGCCGGTTTCGGGTTTTCTTAACCATAGATAGGAAGGTAGTTCACCGAACTGGCGCACACTGGCAGCCAGTTCTGGTGCAGGCGCTTTCGCTAATATGGACATCCAGCGGGCACGCTCTTGCTGGGCAGAGTTGGGGGTTTGATCAGCGTTCATAGCCTCACATTACAACAGGCGAAAATGAAGTCTTGATGACATCCGGCATGGAATTTTCTTGTCAATTTCCAGTCATATTTCAGGTTTATGATTTGTCATCCAGACCAAGAGGCTCAAGATGGAAACGCATATCGCTATACAAGGTGGCAAGTGCCTGCAACAAGACCAGAATGGTCACGCTGGCTGGTCTGAAGACAGCCTATATCTGCAAGGTTTGCACATTGCCAGCACAGGCGGCAATCACTTCCCGCACCATGGCAAACAACAGTTTTTTGATGCCACAGGCTTGCTGATATTGCCCGGTCTGGTCGATATCCATGGCGATGCCTTTGAGCGCCAGTTGCAACCACGCCCGGCAACCAGTTTTGCCTATGATATCGCCTTCGCAGACACAGACAGACAACTGATCAGCAATGGTATTACCACCGCCTGCCACGGCCTGACCTTCTCCTGGGAAGGCGGCTTGCGCGGGCGTGAAGCAGCACTCGCCACGCTAGAACAAGTGGCCGCACAAAAATCTCGCGTGCATGCCGATCATCTGATACATCTGCGTTTTGAGAACCACCATCTGGATGGTTTGAATGATGCATTGAACTGGATAGAGTCTGGCCTGATCGCTTTCTTTGCTTTCAATGAACACTTGCCTTCCATCCTGAAGAAAAGTGCGTCGCCAGAAAAACTGGTGACTTACGCCGAGCGTGCGCGCTGCGATGTTGCCGGTTTTCTGGAGCGTCTGCACAAGGCACAGTCACGCTCGCCCAAAGTAGCCCAGGCGATCAGCCAACTTGCTGCAGCTTGCCGTCAGCACGGCATCGCCATGGCATCGCATGATGATGAAACCCGCATGGACAGAGAGCGCTTCCAGGAACTGGGCGTCGATGTCAGTGAATTCCCCAAGACAGAAGAAGCCTTGCAGGCTGCTAAGGCATTAGGTAATCATGTCGTCTTGGGAGCACCGAATGTCTTGCTCGGTGGCAGTCACTGTGGCGGCCTGTCAGCCAGCGATGCAGTGCGTCGCGGCCTTTGTGACACGCTGGCATCTGATTATTACTACCCAGCCTTGTTACATGCACCTTTCCGCCTGGAGCAGGAAAGCATCTGCAGCCTGGCACAGGCATGGCAACTGGTATCATCGAATCCTGCCCGCGTGCTGGGCCTGCATGACCGGGGTAATATAGCTACTGGCCAGCGTGCAGACATTATCATGATAGAGAAGCAAGCCGATGGCAGCCTGCGCCTGATTGCCACCATCGCTGCAGGCAAGCTGGCATTTTGCGCCGAGCCGCAACGCCTGCAATATCAGCAAACCCTGGAACTGGCCGCCTGATGCGCTATGCCCTCTACTTTTCCCCAGCACCGGACAGCCCATGGTGGCAAGCCGGTGCCAACTGGTTGGGGCGCGATCCCATGCACGCAGGGAAAATACCGCAAGCACATATCAATGGCGTACCAGATATCCTGCTCAGTCAGCTCACCAGTGAAGCCAGACGCTATGGCTTTCATGCGACGCTGAAAGCCCCTTTCAACTTGCTCGAAGGTTTCCAGGAAGCCGACCTGATACAGATGGCCAGCGCTTTTGCCCAGGTGCAGCCTGTCATCAGCATCAGAGAAACCCAGGTACGCATGATGGGCAACTTCCTGGCGCTACGCCCGCAAGGTGGTGAAGCAGAGATCAATGCCCTGGCCATGCGCTGCGTCAGTTATTTTGATTTATTACGACGCGCCCCGGATGCTACTTATTTGGCCAAGCGCCGTCATGCTGGCCTCAGTGCCAGGCAGGAAGCGCTATTGCAGCAATGGGGTTATCCCTATACTGAAGAAGAATATCGCTTCCACCTGACACTCAGCGATGATTTGCTGGATGTAGATGCTGATGCGCAGTATGCCTTGCGCAAGGCAGCAGAACAGCAATTCTCACGCCTGCTGGACAATACCCCGCTCGATATAGACGCGCTGACGATATTCCGTGAAGAACGGCCCGGTGCGCCTTTGCATTTCTGGATGCGTTTCCCTTTCCAGGCCAGGGTGCAACAAAAATCCCTGCCTGCAGCTGGCCGCCTGTATTTTGTCGTAGGCCCCTCGGGGGCTGGCAAGGATACCCTGCTGCACTGGGTCAAAGACAACCTGCCTGCTAATGCTGCACTGGAATTTGCGCAACGAGCCATCACCCGCCCTGCCCACGACAGTGAAGCGCATGAAGTCTTGAATCAGGAAGCCTACTGGCAGGCTGCTGCCGCCGGTCATTTTTGCATGCAGTGGCAAGCCAATGGCCTCAGTTATGGCATACGCAGGAATATAGAAGCCAAGCTCAAATGCAGCCAGGATGTGGTCGTCAATGGTTCGCGTGAATATCTGCCACAACTGCGCCAGTTATTCCCCGATGCGCGCATCATCTGGATCATGGCTGATCCTGAGCAAATCAGGCAGCGCATGGAAAAACGCCAGCGTGAATCTGGTGCTGCTTTGTTGAATCGCCTTGACCGGGGCTTGAAATTTACTGTGCCTGATGACCAGGATATTGTCTGCATAGACAATAGCGGGCCTATACACATTGCTGGGCAAAAGCTGTTAAAGATATTTGCTAAAGAGTAGAAGAATTCTGTTGTTACAGCATCGCGTGCAGCCAAGATAGGCTGCACATGTTTGCTTTACACCGTTACTGCCTGGGTGAATTCCAGGTTCAGTTTTTCCATCATCCCGACGAAGACCTGCAAGTCCACAGTCTTTGCGCCAACTACTTTTGCCGTGTCATCCCACTGGCGCAATCTGACTGCATCTTCAGCATAGTTCTGATCTATGAATTCAGTCGCTTGCGTCACGGAGAATGGGCCACCCTGCCAAATCAGGCTGCGTTGTGATGCATGTGACAAGCCGGACCAGTACAGCGGATCTGCCGCACACAGATAACGTTTGGCAGCGACATGCATGCGTATGGGTTCGGTCACATCCCTGTCAAACAATTCTGCCAGCAACAAGGCTGCCAGCTCGCCATGCGGGAAAGTCTCATCGGTTTCATCGTCTGCCATATGCGCCAGGTCATGCAAGAGCGCAGCAATGATCAGGGCATCGCTTGCGCCTTCTTGCATGGCCAGGCTGGCACATTGCAGGGCATGCTCCAGTTGGGTAATGGCTTCACCACCATACAAACCACCAGCGCGGTTTTGCAACCAGTCTATGACTTGCGGAAGCTTGATCCCTTGAACAATTTGACGGCTCTTTGTTTGCATATCAGCTATATCCGCTATCTATCAAATGAAGACTTTTCTGAGACGAGAAGAAATCACATCTATCATGCTGACCGTCAGCACGATCATCAATAAAACGGCGCAGGTTTGTGCATACTGGAAAGCGCGTATGACTTCCCACAGGATCACGCCTATGCCACCAGCACCGACCATTCCAACCACAGTGGCGGAGCGTACATTTGACTCAAAGCGGTACAGTGCGAATGACACCCACAGTGGCATAACTTGCGGCAAGACGCCATAGACTATTTCTTCCAGTGCATGGGCACCGGTGGCACGTATGCCTTCTACCGGTTGTGGGTCTATCGCTTCTACCGCTTCAGAAAACAGTTTGGACAAGATGCCGGTCGTATGCACGAACAAGGCCAGTACACCAGCAAAAGGACCAAGGCCAACTGCCACTACAAACAACATGGCGAACACCATTTCATTGATGGCACGTGCAGCATCCATAAGACGGCGCACAGGCTGACTGACCCAGGCTGGCGCAATATTCGACGAACTCAGCAAACCCAGAGGGATGGAGCAAACAACGGCCAGGGCTGTACCCCAGGCGGCGATTTGCAAAGTCACCAACAGCTCTTGCAAGTAGATACGCCATTCATGAAAATCTGGCGGAAAAAAACTGGTGGCATAGGTCAGCATATTGCCGCTGTCGCGCAGTAATTCCAGGGGGCGCATGTCAGCGCCCTGCCAGGACATGGCAAGGATGGCCAGGACTATGCCCCAGACCAGTAATTTGCCAGTATCGCGTTTTGGTGCTTCCGGTAAATTCAGGACGACTTGCGGGCGGGCTGTTGGTGTGTTGTTCATGCGATCAAGACTTGGCGATGTCGTTCAGTTTGCGGTTGATATCGTCCAGCTTGGCTTTCTTTTCATCGGCATTCAGGGCGACGTCTGCTTCTATCTTGACTTTTTCCTTGAACAATTCAAGCTGGCGTACAGGCTTCAATTGAGCATTGCTGGAATCCTGGAAACCGCCCAAAGTCAGCTTGGCCAATTGTGCTTTTTCACGTGCAGCATCAGGACCGGTCTTGCCGTAGTTGACGAAGAAATCCTTGATCTTGTTTTTCATATCAGCTGGCAAATCCTTGCGCCATACCAGGGGATCAGCAGCGATCAAAGGAGATTTCCAGACCTGGCGCAATTGGCTGGCTGTTTCTGGCTGGCGTGCCTTGATGCGGTCCAGCGTATCAGAACTATGCACGGCGGCATCTACCTGTTTGTTGGCAACAGCCAGGATATTGGTTTCATGATTGGCACCACGCACAGTCTTGAAAGCTGTTTTCGGATTCACATTGTTTTGTGCGAATACATAATAACTTGGCACCAGGTAGCCGGAAGTAGAGTTGGGATCGCCTATACCGAAATTGAGGTTCTTGGCGTTTCTCAAGACATCTTCTACAGTCTGGTAAGAGCTGTCTTTATGTACGCTGATCATGCTGTAGTAACCGAGAGTGCCATCGGCATTGATCATCTGTGCAAACACTTCAGAGTTGGCACGGTCAACAGCTTCGATAGCCGATTTATTACCCAGCCAGGCGAACTGCACTTTGTTGAAACGCATGCCTTCAATGACACCTGCATAGTCAGAAGCAAAATAGGCCGTGACCTTGATGCCCAGTTTTTTGCTCATGTCATCCAGCACAGGCTGCCAGTCCTGTTTCAGGTTTTGTGAAGATTCGGTAGAGATGAGGCCAAAGTTCAAAGTCTTGACTGCATCTTCTGCCATGACGGCAGTAGCCGTTGCGGCCATCACCAGGCCAAGAGTCAGACTGCGCGCGAATTGACGAAACATGGAAATACTCCTGAAGGGGAAAGAAACTCAGGCGGCAGCCGCGAGAGTGGGTAAAGAGAGGGTGTCGACAACAGGTGCCGAACTTGCCGTGCTGGCGGGAACAGGATTGAGCAATTCTTCTGCCTCTGCACCATATAGATCACGCAACATGGCTACTGTCAGTTCGCTGGAAGGACCGTCGTAGACGACACGGCCACGCGAGAGCGCTACCGTGCGCGGGCAAAAACGAAAAGCCACATCAACCTGGTGCAATGAAACCACCACCGTCGTACCATCCTGGCGATTCAAATCAGCCAGGGTCTGCATGACGCGACGGGCAGATTCAGGGTCCAGCGAAGCTATTGGCTCATCTGCCAGAATGACCTTGGCTTGTTGCACGATAGTGCGGGCAATCGCCGCGCGCTGCTGCTGACCGCCAGACAAGGCTGATGCACGCTTGTAAGCATGTTCAGCAATACCCACGCGGGCCAGCGCTGCCAGGCCCAGGGCTTTTTCTTCTTTAGTAAAAATACGGAAACAACTGCGCCACAGCGGGATGCGGGCTATGCCACCAGTGAGAACATTGGTCAGCACAGGCAAGCGCCCGACCAGATTGAATTGCTGGAAAACAAAACCAATTTGCGAACGCAGATGGCGTATCTGCTTGCCGACCACACCATTGGCCTGCAAGACTTGCTCACCGAGACGAATATCATTCTTCTCTGCATTGGCTGTGATCAGACCAGAGATATGGCGCAATAAAGTTGACTTGCCAGAACCCGAAGCACCGATGAGCGCGACCATTTCACCGGGCGCAAAAGTCAACGCAATATTGTCCAGCGCCTGGTAACCACCTTTAAAGGTTTTGGAAATACCATTGATTTCTATCTTCATCGCATTTACCCCGCCTGGACAATTGTGCTAATCCACGGGAGTATTGGACAAAAATATGTCAGGCGTATGAAGGCAAGATTACAGGACGATGAAACGACGACATTTCCACGCAAAAAAACAGCGGACTTGCCGTCAGACAAATCCGCTGTTTTCAACTATTGTAGCCGGGCAAGATATTCCTGATCAGACTTTACGTCCATCCAGGCTCCAGCCACCACTGCCATGTATCAGTACATATAACAAGCCACCCGCCATGGAGATATTTTTCATGAAATGTATCATCTGGTTTTGCGCTGCATCTGCTGGTACACCCCAGAAATTATGGAAGATGACAGCCGCTGCCAGCGTGAACAGTATCATTGCCGCTGCAGCCCAGCGTGCGCGCCAGCCGACGATGAGCATGAGGCCGCCACCCAGCTCTACTACGATGGCAGCAATTGCATCAAGGGCAGGCAAAGGCAGGCCCTTGCTGGCGATATAGCCTACGGTTTGCTCAAAGCCAGAGATCTTGCTGGCACCAGATGCCACGAAGATCAGGGCGATCAGGACGCGGGCGATGAAAGAGCCGAAGACGGGTCCTATGGTTTCTGTTTGTTTCATTTTGTTTTCCTTACATGTAAATTTTGTTCATTTTTAGGATCGTAGGTTGGGCTACGCTTCATCAGCCCAACACTCGGCGTTTAAATGACGTATACGTTTGCAGAGGCCCAGTGTTGGGCTGATAAAGCGTAGCCCAACCTACGAAGTTCCCTCGTTCAGCACGCTCTTGTATCAAACAACTTCGGCTAGTTTACCCTCGCGAAAATCACTAATCGCTTTAAAAATTTCCGTCTGACTATTCATCACAAACGGCCCATACTGCACGATGGTTTCACTCAGAGGCTGGCCGGCAATCAACAACAAGCGGCTATCCACCTTGGCATCAATCACCACCCCATCTGCATCCAGCGATTTTTTCAAAATCGCCATGCGTTGCACCGACACCTCGCGCTCGCCTATCTGCACTTCACCTTCATAGACATACACAAAGGCATTGAAACTGGCAGGCAGGCTGTGGCTGAAACTGCTACCGGCCGGCATGTGTATATCCAGATACAGCGGCTGAGTAATTTCACGCTGCACGGCACCTGCCACACCATGGCTGCTACCGGCGATGATGCGTACCTTGACACCAGCTGCGGTCAGCAATTCAGGAATGGTGTCGCTCTGGATATCGCGGTACCAGGGGGCGATCATCTTGTCTTTTGCTGGCAGGTTCAGCCATAACTGGAAACCTGCCATGCGGCCTTCTTCCTGTTCCGGCATTTCTGAGTGAATTACACCACGACCTGCCGTCATCCATTGCACACCGCCGTTTTGCAGCAAGCCTTCATTACCGGCACTGTCGCGGTGGCGCATGCGACCCGCCAGCATATAGGTGATGGTTTCAAAACCACGGTGAGGATGGCTGGGGAAACCGGCGATGTAGTCACCTGCCTCATCACTGCCGAAAGCATCCAGCATGAGGAAGGGGTCCAGCCGGTATTGCAACGGCTGCGTCAATACCCGTGTCAGCTTGACACCGGCACCATCTGAAGTAGGCTGCCCGGCGACCAGTTGTTCTACCGTGCGTGAAGTATTCACGCTTTCAGCCTGTTGAACTGTATTGCTTGCAACTACATCTGTCGTTTCCATGATCCATCGTCCTCGTAGATAGCCCGTTAATGTTTTCGATTAAGCAGGCAGTAAATCATTAATTTGCTGGTGTGCCGAAGCCAGAGATGCTTTTTCTGCATCTGGCCCCATGGCCAGACCTTCTGCATAGACAAACTCTACATCGGTCATGCCCAGGAAGCCAAAGAAGGTTTTCAGGTAAGGCATTTGTGTGTCGTTTGGTGTATTGCGATACAAGCCACCACGTGTCAGTACCACATATACTTTCTTGCCAGTCAACAAGCCTTCTGGGCCATTGGCGGTATAACGGAAAGTCACCTGGGCGCGGGAAATCGCATCTATCCAGTTTTTCAATTGAGCCGAGATGCCAAAGTTATACATCGGTGCGCCGAGTACCACTACATTGGCAGCCTGGATTTCTGCAATCAGGGCATCATCCAGGGCAACGCGGGCTTGTTGTTCTGCAGTACGCTGGTCTGCCGGGGTGAACAGGGCTTGCAGTGCTGTTTCATCAAGTATGGGGTGAGGATTACTACCCAGGTCACGTACATTCACGGTGGCACCGGAAGATGTTTCCAGTAAAGCCTCAACCAGGCTGTTTGCCAGTTGGGTGGAATGAGAGCCTTGGACACAGGCGCTGGAGTTGATTTGCAGGATGTTCATTTTGTGTTCCTTTCAGATAAAGAGTTGATGGACCTACTTTAATCGTTCCAAAAACAATCCGGAAGGCGTTAAAATGGATATCATTGTTCCAAAAATAGGAAAATAGAGGATTAATATGGGGAGCCGACCATGACACTCGAAGCCAATGACCTTTTGCTATTTGCCTGCGTCATCGAAGAAGGCAGCTTCAGCAAGGCGGCAGAGAAGCTGGGGGTGCCCAAATCAACGCTGTCGCGCCGCATATCTGTCCTCGAAGCCCAGTTAGGCGAGCGCCTGATCTTGCGCACCACACGCAAACTGACGGTGACTGACCTGGGTCAGAATGTTTTGCTGCATGCACAACATGTGCAGGAAGAAGTGAATGCCACGCTGGCTCTGACCCAGCACAGGCAGGCTGAGCCGAGTGGCAGGTTGAAGGTATCCATGCCTGGCGATTTTGGTAATCACCAGATGGGTGAGTTGTTATCTGACTTCATCAGCAAATACCCTGCGGTGAACCTGGAGCTGGATCTGTCACCACGCAGGGTAGATTTGATCGGGGAGAATTTTGATGTGGCCATACGCGTTGGTGACTTGCCGGATGATGCATCACTTGCGGCACGCGGATTGGTACGTTTCAGTGTGGGTTTGTACGCTTCACCTGCTTACCTGAAGCTGCATGGCGCACCGGCAGAGCCTGAAGCCCTGATGGAACATGATTGCCTGCGCCTGACTACCCGCAATGGCGAAGCCTCGGTCTGGCGCATGGAAAAAGATGGTGCAGTCTGGGAAGGCATACCACCTGGCCGTGCCAGTGCCAATTCACCTGAATTGCTGACGCGCCTGGCGGTGCGCGGAAAAGGCATCACCATGCTGGCAGATCATTTTGCCGGTCAGCATGTACACAAGGGGGAGCTCGTGCCCTTGCTGGAAGACTGGAAACTGCCTGAAGTTACCGTCTGGGCAGTATTCCCTGGTCGTCGCCTGATGCCAGCCAGAACACGAGTTTTTCTTGACGCCCTGCAGGCTGAATTCTCAGGCCCGCGCTGTCAAAAGGTATTGGAAGAAGTCAATGATTGCAAGGCTGGACGCACAAGTATCAGATCTTTCTAAGCAAGACTTAGGTCAAGTTTCAGTACTGACCTTGTCCCAGTCATTTTCTTCTTCATACTGGCACAGCCAGTTGGCTGCCTGATGCCATTCGCGCACCGCATCTGCATTCAAATTGCCCGGAGCATCACGGCCAGTGATATGTGCATGACGAACTGCCCAGTGCAGGCGGTACAATAAATCCGACCAGTCCAGCACCTGGCCCTTGCGGCGCGGCTTCATGGCTGCCTGCAAACGCTCGGGCGCTTCCAGCGCATGCGGGAAGAGTTTCAGGATTTGCTTGAGGTTTGCTGCTTGCGTAGGTACCGCCAGCTTGTCGGTCAAACCCGCGGCCCAGGCGAGGAAATACAGGGCTTCCTGCCTTTGCAGAAATTGCGTACGCAATTCTTCAGTGATGTCATCTGCAAACAAAAATGCCTGCTCCTGCGCTGACAAACAAGCCCTCAGACCATGGGTTTCCAGATAGGCGCGATAGTGTGCAACATCGCCACCTGCAGCAACAGCAGTCACCGCCCACAAGGCCAGCATGCGTTGCATCAGCTCTTCAGGCCTGCGCAGTTCCACTTCTTCATCAGACTCAATCACATGCAATTGCACATTGATGCGGATACCACGTTTATGCAATTCCAGTTCGGAAGCTTCTTTGCGTTGCTCTGGGCTCATTATTTCTTCAATATTGTTAATCAATTCACTCGCTGATAACGAGCAGACGGATTATCCCAGATTTTGCGCAGTTAAGGAGTTACAGAACAGCGCAACTCCCTGCCTCTACAGGCATTAGAATGTTTGATTGTTACCTGTTATTGCAAAGCTTATATGTCTGAAACCAAACCTTACCCCATATTACAGACCGCAAACTATCAACTGCGCCGCATCGTCGCTACCGATATGCCAGCCGTTTTTCGCGGCTTGTCCGACCCGCACGTTACTGAATACTATGGCATCAGCTACGAAACCCTGGCATCAACACAGGCGCAGATGGACTGGTATGAACAGGTATGGCAAGACGGCACGGGCCTGTGGTGGGGTATTTGCAGCAAAGAAGCACCTGAGCAGTTGATAGGCACTTGCGGCCTGCATGAATGGGAACAGGAACACCATTGCGCAGAAACCGGCTTCTGGCTTTCGCCCGACCACTGGGGTAAGGCTGTCATCCCTGAATGCATGAACGCCATCATCACTCACTGCTTTGAACACCTCGGCCTGCACCGCTTGCAAGCCATGGTTGAGCCAGAGAATATTGCAAGCTGGCGTTTGATAGAAAAACTGGGGTTCAGGCTAGAAGGTGTATTACGTGAGTGTGAATACAAACATGGGCGCTATGTTGATCTTAAATGCTATTCCTTACTGGACAGGGAGTTTGGTTCGAAACAGGATGTCCGCTGATTTGCAAGGACGACAGGCCAGGCTTTGTATGGGGAGTACGCAGCTGGCCTGCCGGTTGCAAAAACTAAGGAATCAAATCACGTGAAGCGGTGGTCGTGCGGTTGCGGTTGTTTTTGACGTTTGCAGTTCCCATGTGTAGGCGCCGTTTGTGCAGTACAGAAAATGGGAAAAGAAGAGCCGCTGTTTGAGCCGCAGGCGAGTTTCGGATCTTCCCATTTTTTGTACTGCACAAACGGGAACCCCCTTCAGGGGGCGACTACGCCTGGGTCGCCTTTCTTTGAGTACTTTCTTTGGCGACCAAAGAAAGTACTTCGGCCGCCGGGCCGAGACCCGGCTCGTGTCCACGAAGGGCAATCGCTTTAATCAAAGTACGGCAATACAACGAACGCCACTGGGCTCCAGCCTGCGCTGGAGCGACGAATATATGACTGCCGTTTATCGACAGAACCCCATCTCCATCCTAACCATTCCACCGCGCAGCTTGCAAGCTGCTTAGACATTTGTGGCGCAAAGCATGCTTTGCGAATTCCCACAAATATCCCTTTGAAGGGGAAGGAATCAATTTTTAAGCCCACTACCCCTCAATTTCCCCACTATGCCAGCAGGAAAAAAATAAATCGACACCACAAACAACACCCCCAGCCACAACATCCAGCGATCCGGATGCAAGGCACTCGCCAGCAACGGCACATCAGCCAAAGACGACGATGCCACAGCCATCAAACTCTTCAAATAATTCTGCGCCAGTATGAACAAGGTCGCACCAACCACCGCGCCATACATGGTCCCCATGCCACCTATCACCACGATCAATAAAATATCTGTCATGACTTCAAAACTCAGCATGGACTTGGGCCCGACATAACGCAGCCACAAGGCCATCAGGGCACCTGCCATGGCTGCAACCAGCGCCGCGATGCAATTCGCCAGAATGCGGTAATACACGGTACGATAACCCAGCGCCTCGGCACGAAAATCATTTTCGCGTATCGCCTGCAAGACGCGGCCAAAAGGAGAATTGACAACACGCAGCAAGAACAGGAATAACAGGGCACAGCCTATGAACACGATGTAATAGGTAATCACCTTACCATCGACAACACGGCCAAATATCTCTGTCTCAAACAAGCGGTAGGCAGGCGACAGCAAAGCAGGCACGCTGAAAGTCTTGCCATCTTCACCACCCGTAAACTCTGACAATTGCGATGTCAGCACAGCAAAGGATGAAGCCACTGCCAGCGTGATCATGGCGTAGAAAATCGCCCTTACACGCAAGGCAAACAGGCCAACGATCAGGGCCAGCAACAGCGTCACCAATAATGCAGCCAGCAGGCCTACAGCAGCCAGCACCCAGGATGGCGCACCATTGGCCAGCGCCAGACCTATGCCGTAGGCACCTATGCCAAAAAACATGGTGTGGGCGAATGAGACTATGCCGGTATAACCGAGCAACAGGTCATATGAAGCAACCAGCACGATGTAGACACAAATGGTGGCAGCAGTATTCAAGGGTCGCGCACCGCTGGTGATGAAGGGGGCACAGGCCAGGCCCAGAAATATCGCCACCAGGATCAGCCCCAGCCAGCGGTTACGCGGAAAATCATCCGACAGGATTTGTTTCATTGCATTCATGTCTTAACGCCTTACCACGGTATACAGTCCAGTCGGACGCCACAGCAACACGGCGATCATCAGCAAAATATTCGACACCAGCGCCAGCTTGGGCACCAGGAAGCCGGCGTAATTGGCCACCAGCGCCATCAGCAAGGCACCGATAAAACAGCCACCTACAGAACCCAGACCACCAATGATGATGACGATGAACACCATGACCATGATGTCGCCGCCCATGGCTGCGGTCAGGCTTTCTTTATATAAACCCCACATGACGCCGCCAAGGCCAGCCAGCGCCGAACCGGCAGCAAACACCAGTACAAACAGGCGGCGTATGCGGTAACCGAGTGCTTCTACCATCTCGCCATTTTCTACACCGGCACGTATCAGTAAACCCAGTTTGCTGCGGTTCAACACCAGGAACATCGCGATGAATACCAGCAAGCCAACCACGACAGCAATCAGGCGGTATTTTTCTATGGCGGCATCCCCCAGCAGGATGGAGCCGCGCAGGCTGGTTGGCAGCGGCAAAGGGATTTGCTCTGCCCCCCAGATGACATTGATCATCTGTTCAGCAACGATCATGCCGCCCATGGTGATGAGGATTTGCTTCAGATGCTGGCCATATACGGGCATGATGATAACGCGCTCGAAGGCCCAGCCCAGCAAGCCGGTTGCCAGCATCGCCAGCAGGATAGCCAGGCCCAGTGCTGCCAGGTTCATTAGCAAGGAATCAGCCTCCATCCAGCCGTGCATGGGCAAGAGCACCAGCGTGGCGACAAAGGCGCCGACGGATACAAAAGCACCGTGACCAAAATTTAATACATCCATCAAGCCAAAGATCAGGGTCAGGCCGCTGGCCATGATAAAGATCATCATGCCCATGGCCAGGCCCGCGACGGTCAGGGTGATCCAGGTTGGAAAGCTACCGACCAGCGGCAACATCAGCAAGGCCAGGGCTGGCACCAGTACCGGCGGCCAGATATCGCGTGGCGCGGTCGGCAGGCTGGCGACTTCTGGCTTGGCGGTATTATCCAGAGCAGTATCTGTCATTGTTTTTCCTCTTGCTTTATTGATGCGCGGCCAGTGACAGGCCCAGCAAATGCTGTTGCAGGTCATTGTCGTCAGCCAGCGCCTGCATGCCGCCGGCATGGACAACACGGCCATCATCCATGACGGCCACCGTGTCCCCCAGCTTGCGCACGAAATTGAAATTTTGCTCGACCAGCAAGATGGTGGTGTCGCTGGCTTTCAATTCATTGAAGGCGGCCATGAGGCTAAGGATGATGGCAGGTGCCAGGCCCTTGGTCGGTTCATCCACCAGTATCAGTTTGCGCGGTTCAACGATGGCGCGGGCGATGGCGACCATTTGCTTTTGGCCACCAGACAGATTACCCGCCGGGTAATTCCAGAATTTTTTTAAAGCCGGGAAGAAGCCGCATATCCATTCAACACGATTATTATCGAGCGGACCATTGCGTGCAGCCAGCAGCAGGTTTTCCTTGACTGTTAAATCAGAAAATATCGCCATGCTTTCTGGCACATAGGCAATGCCCAGTTGGGCGATGTCCGGCGTTGCCATGCCAGTGATATCGCGGCCATCGAAATGTATCTTGCCTTGGCTGGCTTTCCACAAGCCCATGATGGTACGCAGGGTTGTGGTCTTGCCTGCACCATTGCGGCCCAGTAAAACCGAGAGGCCACCGCGTGGCACCTGCATATCCACACCTTGCAGGATGTGGTATTCGCCGATATGAGTATGCACACCGGCCAGTGTCAGTATGGCTTCAGACATGTTGCTCTTCCCTGGTTTCCGGGGCAACACCCAGATAGGCCTCTTGCACGATGGCAGATGCCATGACGCTGACCGGTTCACCATCGGCCACCAGCGCACCGTTATGCAGGACAATGATGCGGTCAGCCAATGAACGTACGACATCCATCTTATGCTCAACCAGCAAGATGGTTTTTTTACGCTCCGCCTTGACCTGGTGGATCAGGTCCAGCACTACCGGCACTTCATCAACACTCATGCCTGCCGTGGGTTCATCGAACATCATGACTTCAGGTTCCAGTGCCAGCAGGATCGCTACTTCAAGCTTGCGCTTGTCGCCGTGCGACAGCGCAGAGACTTTGGCCGACTTGCGGTCCGCCAGCGCAACCTTGTGCAAATAATGTTCTGCACGCTTCAGCAGGCTGGCATGGTCAGACCACAATGAAAAGATGCTCAAACCCAGCCCGACCCTGCTTTGCACTGCCAGCCTGACATTTTCTATAACTGACAAATTGGGAAAGAGATTGGTCAATTGAAAAGCCCGGCCTATGCCCCTGCGCGTGCGTTCTGCCGCACCTTTGGCCGTGATGTCTATACCAAACAGATGTACGCTGCCTGCGCTGGCAGGTAATTGACCCGACATCAGGTTGAAGTAAGTGGTTTTACCCGCACCGTTAGGGCCGACGATGACGGTCAGAGTGCCGGGATAAAAGTCCGCCGTTACCTGGTTGACGGCCACATGGCCGCCAAACCTGATCGTCAGTTCACGGGTTGATAGCGAGGGCATACCACTCATTTGTGCTCCTGCCATCATCAGCGCTTGTTCTTGAGCGGGACTGGCAACTCGCTGGCAGGTATTTCCCTGACCAGTTCCAGCAAATCCCATTCATTTTTCTGGTCTTTCTTGATCTTGAAATGGTACATGGCTTGCATGGCCTGATGATCTTCCTTGCGGAAATTCATCTTGCCTTTAGGCGTATCAAACTCCATGCCTTCCATGGCAGCAATGAGTTTTTCAGTGTCGGTGGATTTGGCTTTACTGATGGCTGTGTACACTGCGCTGGCAGCGGCAAAACCACCAGCGGTGAAGAAGTCAGGCGGTGCTTTAAAGCGCTTGGTATGCTCAGCCACCAGCCAGTCATTCATCTTGTTTTTGGGAAAGTCGTAGTAGTAGTAAATCGTGCCCTGGGTACCTACGTAAGTCTTCCAGTTTTTCATGACGGGCAGGATATTGCCACCAGGTGCCAGGGTAATGCCAAAGCGTTCCGGCTTCATGTCGGCCAGCTTGTTCATGGGATTGGCCCCAGACCAGATGATTTGCAAGACACGCGGCTCAGGCTTGTCTTTGAGTACATCAAAAATACGCTGCGCGGCAGCGGTAAAGTCTGTGGTGTTTTGTGCCGCATATTCTTCATGCACGACCTTGGCCTTGGCACCAACTGTCGTCAGGGCTTCCTTGGCGGCTTTGACGCCATCGCGGCCAAAAGCATAATCCTGAGCCAGGAAGGCTATACTGCCACCCGCCTTGATGGTGCTGGCCGCAGCCAGGCCATCCTGCATGGAATTACGGCTGGTGCGGAAGATATAGCGATTCCATTTTTCACCGGTGATGGCATCTGCCACAGCAGGCTCAACGATCAACAGTTTTTTGTATTCTTCTGCCACTGGCAGCATGGCAACGGCAGAACCTGATGAACTGGTGCCAACGGCAATATCGGCCTTGTCATCACCAAAGGCTTCAGCCAGTGCCGTACGGCCCAGGTCAGGTTTGCTCTGATCATCCTTGACGATGACCTTGATCTTGCGGCCATTGATTTCCATCTTGCCGCCAGTCAGATACTCCAACCCCATCATGAAGCCGGTTTCGGTTTCCTTGGCATAGGCTTCAAGCTGGCCAGTCTTGCCAGCAATGAGGGCGATTTTCAGGTCCTGTGCGAGGCTGCTGGCAGAACTGAATGCGCCTGTCATTGCCATGACCAGACAGACGAGTTTGAAACTTTTTCTTGCTTGCATTTTGTCTCCTGCTAATTTTACGTTGTGGAACTGCATGCAGTTTGTCAGCGGCATTTCCCATGCTCTTTTTTTGACTGTGCTCATAAGCATACTGCAAATCGCTTAATCCACTGTGGCTAAAAATTCTCTGATGGCTTTTTGTGCCTGCGCTTCCATGAGCATGGGCGCATGACCCACGCCATTGACTTCTGCATATTGCATGCCAGGTGCGAGATTTCGCATATAGGCTAGTTGCTCAGGTTCGATCAGGTCTGACAGGTCGCCACGTATCAACAGTGTGGGCCGGTTTCTGGCAAGGCGGCGGAAAGCAAAATTGGCGACCCAGGATCTAGTTTTTAACTGACCGGTTTGCAAAGGGCGGGCAATATTCGGATCATATTGCAGCACCAGCTTGCCATCGATGTTTTGAGCAAAAGCCCGCCTGGCCCACTTAGCCCATTCTTCCATGCTGTTGTCAGGAAAGGCAGACACATTCACCTGGCGTATGTATTGTGTGGCCTCATCCCAGTCTTGCACTTCCACGGCCTTGCCAGCAAACCCGGCTATCCGGCTCAGGCCTTTTGCGGATAAGGCAGGGCCAACATCATTAAGAACAGCGGCAGCAATCAGATTCAATTTGCGCGCCGCCACCGTCATGGTGATGAGACCACCCATGGATGTACCGATGAACACAGCCCTGCCTATACCCAGGTCATGGGTGAGTTTGATGACATCATTGGCGTAGGTGACCGTGTTGTAGTGCCCGGGGTCGGCATCATGCTGGGAGCGGCCACGCCCCCTGACATCGACCACAATCACGCGCCGCCCCTGTTCTGCTATCCAAGGTGCCAGCTCTTCAAAATCACCTGAATTGCGGGTCAGGCCGTGGATGCAGATGACTGCACATTTGGCCTGCCCGCCCTGCGATGGATAATCCCGCGCATACAATTGCAGGCCATCTGTACTGATAAAGCTGATGTCAGTGAAAGTAGTCACACAATGTCCTCTCGCTGTCACCGGGCTAGAAACGGTATTCCACCGTGGCCGAGACTGTCCTTGGGTTACCATAGAAGGCTGTCGTGCTGCCTTCCAGGCCCAGGGTAGGGAACAAATAACCAGCTACCTTGTATTTGGTATTGCTGAGATTCTTGCCATGCAGGCCAGCACGCAGGCGCTTGTCGGTGCTGGTCCAGACCAGGCTGGCATCCCACAGCGAATATGCATCCTGGTCCAACAGGGCATTGGGTGTCTCAAACTGATTGGTCGCGGCGCGGTAGGAATAACTACCTATCAAAGACAAAGTGCCATTCTTGCCCACCATATTCAGCGGCCAGTCATAGCTGGCAGTCAGGTTGGCGGATTGCTTGGGTGTATTCTGGAATACCTTCTGGCTGGCGACATCGACACCGGCCACGATGAATTGCGTGTACTTGGCATCGATATAGCTGAGCATGCCAGAAAGACGGAAGGCATCGGTAATACGCGCGGTCGCTTCCAGCTCAAAGCCCTTGATGCGGGCCCTGCCTGCATTAGTCGTCACACCGGCAAAGTTGTCATCCTTGCCGTCGCCGTCGGTATCTACCGCGACTGAACCAGGTATCTGCACATTCTTGTAATTACTGAAGAACAGGGCAGCATTGGTCATGATGCGGCCTTTGTCAAATTGCGACTTCAGACCCAGTTCCACAGTTTCGATTTCTTCGGGCTCATAACCACTTTTTGCTTTGGCCAGGCTGATCTTGGTACCAACCACATTCAGACGCGGATCAAAACCACCACCCTTGAAGCCCTGCGACCAGGATGCGTAGACATTGTTATCGGCATTGGCCTTCCAGTTCAAAGACAGACGAGGTGTGAACTTGGTATCAGTACGGTCCAGATCGCTCTTGGTCAGATTAGTGTCTGTGCGGAACAGTACAGCGCCAGGGTTGCCCATTTCTGGCGATCCCTTGGTGCCCAGATATAGCTGACGCAAGACTGCTGCCTGACGTGTGTCCGAGGTATAACGGCCACCAGCTGACACGCTGATCGTGTCTGACAAATTCATGCTGCCATCGGCAAACACTGCCCAGGCCTTGGTATCGACATCGCCCATGGTGTACACAGACAGCGGCAATGCACCATTGAGCAGGGTATCGAATTTGTTATAGGCATTGGCATCGATGTAATACACACCGGCCACGCCCTGTATGGTTTTGCCGCTATAGCTAAGTTGTAATTCCTGGCTGAACTGACGGTTCTTGTACAGTGCGGGCGCTTCCAGATCGACCGTCGGCAAAGAGTCAAAATCGATAGGTGCATAGGAGGTATCGCGACGGCTGGCGGTAATCGATTTCAGTGTCAGCTCATTATTGATCTGCCATTCCACCAGCGCAGAAGCGCCGGTTTGCTTGACTTGCTGGAGATGGCCGAGTGCCGAGGTCAGATTGGCGCGGGTATCAAAAACATTGTCGAGTATCGGTGCCTTGCTGGTATTACCCACGGTCAGGCGGTAGCCGTTCTTGGGGCTGGAATCATCCTGGCTGGTATCTGCCGAGACGCGGATGAACAGATTGGAGTTCAGCGTAAATTCTGCACTGAGGCGGGCAGCAGTAACGTCCTTATCATAGTTGTCTGCCCCGGTCAGCAGGTTCTTGCCAAAACCATTGCGCTTGAACTTTGCCAGGCTGGCACCTACCCGCAGGGTATCGGATACTGGAGTGCTGGCCGTCAATACCGCATCGGTCTGACCATAAGTACCTACCGTGGCTTTCAGGCGCACATCGGTTTCCGGCTGCAGTTTGCGTGTCACATATTTGACGGCACCGCCTATGGTATTGCGGCCATACAAGGTACCCTGGGGGCCACGCAAGACTTCTATTCGCTCTACATCATAGATATCAGCCACAGCGCCTTGCGGGCGGGCGATATACACATCATCGAGATAAATACCGACGCCAGCCTCAAAACCAGCCAGCGGGTCTTGCTGACCCACTCCACGGATGAAGGCAGTCAGCGTGGAATTGGTCGCACGCGAAGCTTTCATGGTCGTATTGGGCAGCGTTTGTACCAGGCCGACGATGTCGGGGACAGCAGTTTTAGAGAGCTGGTCAGCAGAGAAAGCCGTGACAGAAACAGGCACATCTTGCAGAGATTCTTCGCGGCGACGGGCAGTTACGACTACCGTGGTCGGTTCTGAATTTGCAGATTCCGTTGTAGCAGGTGGCGTGGTTTGTGCCTGACTGATACCGCTGCCTGCAACAGTACCTGATGCGACTAACAATGCTACGGCAGACCGACGTAAGAATTTCTGCTTTCTCTTGCTCTGTTTCATTTCTGTCTCCTGTATTTTTTATGTGCGCCTTTTAGAACGCGTTTACGATCTGTAGCGAGCGAGCGTCAACGGGGAGAAGAGCAGCGCAAAAAGCGGAATGTACTTAAGTACATGAGCATTTTGAGCAGCACATGAGCCCCGCATCGACACAAATTGCGCTCGCGCAGTAAGATCGCAAACACGTTCTTACATGTTGTATGTCGCATGGCAAGCAGTGTGCACGGAAAGAAATAAACTAGAAAGCGTATGCACGCGCACCCTTTGTGCAAAATTGCACATCAGAGTGAAGACAGTGCGATTAAAACTGCCCGCTTGTTGTGCAAAACCCCCAATTATTTCATTATTGCAAATAAGAAATGGATTAAATCTTGCTGACATATGTGCTTTACCGCACAATTGGCCCATGAATAGCATGCCTGAATGGACTGACCTGCGTTATTTCCTGGAGCTTGCCCGTGCTGGCACGCTATCCGGTGCGTCACGTCGCCTGGGCGTTGAACATACAACAGTGGCCCGCCGCATAGACAGGCTGGAAAGCCAGCTAGGCTCCACTCTGTTTGACCGCAGCCGCGAAGGCTATGAGCTGACCGAGATGGGTCATGCACTGTTACCTCATGCTGAAGCCATGGAAAGCGCCGCCCTGACCGCCACGGACCAACTGGGCGCTGCCAGCATTTCTGCCCATGGCGTGGTGCGCCTGGGTGTGCCGGAGATGTTTGGTACTCTGGTGATTGCCCCTTTACTGGTACATTTGCTGAAAGAGCACCCTGAACTCAGCGTGGATTTATTGGTACAACCACGCTTTGCCAACCTGGCAACCCGTGAGGCAGACCTCGGTGTCATGCTGGACCCGCCAAATACCGGCCGCTATGTGTTTACCCGTCTGGCGACTTTCCGCTTGAATTTATATGCATCACCGGATTATCTGGCCCGCCACCCGCCGATACGCAGTGAAGCCGACCTGGCTGAGCATGAATTTGTCGATTATGTACAAGACCGTCTGGCCAGCAATGAACTCAATTTCCTCGACAAGCTGGGCTTTACGCCAAAAAGGCGCTTATGCTGTACAGGCATGATGGCGCAGTGTGAAGCGGCAGCGGCAGGCATGGGCCTGATCATGGCACCGCCTTATGCCATACCTTCCAGCGGTACCCTGGTGCCGGTTTTGCAAGACAGCTTTTTTACCGAACGTTCTTACTGGCTGGCTGCGCCCAGTGACCTGTACCGCCTGCAAAGGGTGCGCGTAGTCTGGAACCTGCTACGTGAATATGCCGAGCAGCACCCTTCCCTGTTTATGCATGCAGAAAGCAACAGGTCCTGACACGCGCACTGTGTACAAATTGGAAATCGACTAAAATCAGCGCTTCTCTACCCATGTCTGCTTTATTAGGCCAACCAAGATTGGATAAGCAATTGCCCACTGCCGCCCTGGACACCAGCCAGCTACAAAACTGGCTAGCCGCCGTCGCCCGCAAAGACGCGCAGGCATTTAAATTACTGTATGACGCTACTTCAGCGAAACTGTTCGGCTTCGCGCTGCGTATATTAGTTAAGCGTGAGTTGGCAGAAGAGGTTTTACAAGAGAGTTTTGTCAACATCTGGAATAACGCCGCCAGTTATCAGACAGGTCTGGCCGCACCGATGACCTGGATGACAACTATAGTACGCAATCGCGCTTTTGATCTCTTGCGTCGTGTTGATCACGATGTGGAAATCGATGCTGACAATTTTGATATGGGAATCATGCAAGCCATGGAAAGCAGTGAACCTACACCAGCACAATCGCTGGAACTGACTCAGGATGCAAAGGCACTGGCATCCTGCATGTCACGTCTGGAAGGTTTACACAGGCAGGCAATGGCAATGGCATTTTTTCATGATCTTTCACATAGCGAAGTTGCGGAGCAAATGAAATTGCCCATAGGAACTGTTAAAACCTGGATCAGACGCGGACTAGACAAGCTGCGCACCTGCCTCACACGTCTGGAGGCATAATGAACTTACACCAAGTCAAAAATAATTCGGCATTGCAAGACAAACTGGCCTCTGAGTATGTGCTGGGTACTCTGCGCGGTGGAGCACGCCGACGTTTTGAAGCCTGGCTGAAACAGGATGCTGCATTACGCCAGGTAGTCAGCAAATGGGAAGCACACCTGATCCCCATGGCTGAATTTACACCTGCCATGCCTGCACCGGCTACCGTCTGGCCAGCACTGGAAAAACGCCTGAACCTGAAAACCACCAAAGACCCATGGGCTTACTGGCGCAACTGGGGGAAATTACGCGAAGACCTGGCCTTCTGGCGTGGCCTTGGCATGTTCTCCACCACCGCCGCTGTGGTGCTGGTGTCTGTCTTGCTGAGTAAACAAGCAGATCAACAGCAAGTGACGCCGCAAAGCAATTATGTCGCCACTTTGTCAGATGACAAGGCACAGGCTATTGCTGTGATTACCGGCGACAGCAAACGCGGACAATTACAGATACGCATGCTGACAGCGCAAAACATCGCCGCAGACAAGAGCCTGGAATTATGGGCAGTGGGCAAGGATGGCAAAGTCAAATCCCTGGGCCTGGTGGCCGACAAAGGCATCATCAACCTGCCCATGCCCAAGGATATGACAGCAGACAGCATACCTTTGCTGGCGGTGACGCTGGAACCGAAAGGTGGATCGGGTAATCCCGAGAAACCATCAGGGCCGATTATCTTCAAGGGTAACTGGGTACAGATCTAGCATATCCCTCCTCTGAAAATGGCATGCCCTGATGACGGAGAGTTACCAGGGCATGTTGATACAGGCTGTAGCAGTTGAAGCAGAAATGGAGGGGGCACACGCGCCATGTGCTCTGCTCTTAATGCTACAGCCCAATGGGGCTCTCCTTCTGTTTTTCAGCAATATCTACTGCCTTGGAATTGCGTTGATGAATTTCGTCATTCGCGGGTCAGCTTTGAATACTAATTCAGCATTTTTATACTGCCTGAAAAATACATAGCCAGCTTTAGCTGGCATGTTCATTCTCTCCAAAAATAATTTATTTTCATGCCGTTCTTGGCTTGCGGATTCACCCTATTTATTTACCTATTTGTGCTCATTAGGTGTTGTGACTGCCATCACAACATAGCATGATTTTCAATGGTAATATGCGGCCAGAATTTGGCAGTAATATGACAATGATTTCATTACTGGCTTCCTCATCGCAGTTTTTTCAATGGAAAATTTCATGGCCAACTTAGCCTCAGACATACAAAAAATATACATCGCCTACTTCGGCAGGCCAGCAGATCCTGATGGCTTAGAATATTGGATGAAGCAAAATTTTTCACTGACACAGATCGCAGATAGTTTTGCACAGCAAGCTGAATACAAAAGTAATTTTGATGGTCAAACTATAGACGCCACACTCAAGCTTATTTATAAAAATCTGTTCCTGCATGATGCAGATGTTTCTGGCCTGGAGTATTGGAGCGGGCAGATCAATAAAGGTGTCTTCAGCATAGGTCAGGCTGCACTGGCTATTGCCAATGGCGCTATCGGTGCTGATGCCATCACTCTGGCCAGCAAGGGCAGTGCGGCAGCATCATTTACCGCTGAGTTGAAGGGAATTGACCTGCTTGTTGCTTACCAATACGATGTCACGGGAGTACGCGGTCCAAGTATAGGCAGGGATTTTCTTAGCCTGGTAAGCAGCCCTGCAACAGCCAGCTTATTGACCGGATATGCACATTCCATCGTGACTGATTTAGCTATTGTCCCAGGGGGCTACGGACGTGACCTGATTAATGTCCTGGGCCTGGATCTCGCTCAGGGCACCCATTTTGTCAAAGGCGATGTCAGTCTGGTAGGTGGGCCAGGGGACGATGTCTTTCACATTACGGATGCACAATATGCTATGGGCACCACTATCGATGGCGGCGCTGGTGCGGATACACTGGATCTGGGCGTATTGACCAACAGCAGAAATCTCAGCAGGGTCAGCAATACTGAAACCATCGTGGTCAACGGCGGCAGTGCCGACTTTTTTGTAAATGCGGATGGTGCCGGGATCACACTCAATATCACCAAAGATATCAGCCTCAGAATTCTCCAGCTAGGTAGTGGCGGACAAACCCTGAATCTGCTAGGCACAGGTAGCAGCCATGTCGGCATCATCGGCAGCACATCGGCGGATACCATCAAACTGTCTGCCACTGGGACAGGTGTAGACAGAATCATTGCCAAAGGTTCCTTGTTGGGTGATGGCACGCCAGATACCATCTTCAATTTCAAGGCCGCCGCCGCAGATTTGTTCTCGACCGGTGTCAAGGCCACCAGCCTGAACAATCTCACGATCGCTGCGGCCGATACTACACAATTAGCCAGCGTCATTAATGAGGCCGCCGCTAGCGCAGGTAGCCCCTTGAATACGGCCAGCCAGGCTTTTTACATTACGATTAAATCAGGCACGGCCGCTGGCAACTACGCTTTTGAAAACATAGGCAGTAACTTGAGTGCAGTCGATGCCGGTGATTTCATCGTGAAACTGGTAGGCAATGGCAGCATCGTTGCGACTGACTTTGTGCTTTGACATGGTAATTGGACTGCATGCTTAAATAATTTAAAAAAAAACGGGACACCTGGTCCCGTTTTCATAATATACAGCTTCAATTCCTGTCGGCGGAATCCAGTATCAAGTCCTGGCTGGCAACAAAGTCCCCACCACCTCACCAAAGCCTATCCGCGCACAACCCTCTTTCTGTGCCCAGCCGCGCATGATGATGGCATCGCCATCTTCCATGAAAATACGTTGCTCGCCGTTGCTAAAGGTCAAGGCCTTCTTGCCACCTTCAGTGAGTTCCAATAAAGAACCTGCTTCTTCAGCCAATGGACCGGATTGTGTACCCGACCCCAGTAAATCACCAGGATTAAGATTGCAACCATTGACAGTATGATGGGTAATCAATTGCGCTATCGTCCAGTACGAATGGCGGAAATTCGACAGGGACAAACGCTCGGCAGGCGCACCTGCTGCACGCATTTTTTCTGTCTGTAACAAGACCTCAAGTTGCACATCAAAGGCACCACTGTCACGCAAATCGAGAGCATCCAGATAAGCCATGGGCTGCGGGTCTTCTGCATCGCGGGTCCAGGCATGACGGTAGGGTGCCAGGGCTTCCAGTGACACTACCCAGGGGGAAATGGTGGAGGCAAAATTCTTTGCCAGGAATGGGCCTAGCGGCTGGTATTCCCAGGCCTGTACATCACGCGCTGACCAGTCATTCAACAGACACAGGCCGAAGATATGCGATTCTGCCTTGTCCATATTGATGACATCACCAAGCGCATTGCCGGGACCGACGAAGATGCCGATTTCCATTTCATAATCCATGCGTTTGGCTGGGCCAAAGACAGGCGTTTCGGATGTCGGTGGTTTGGTCTGGCCTACCGGGCGGCGGAATTGCTGGCCAGATACGCCTATGGAAGATGCACGGCCATGGTAGCCGATAGGCACCCATTTATAATTCGGCAGCAAAGGATTATCCGGGCGGAACAACTTACCGACTGCTGTAGCATGATGGACGGAGGTATAAAAGTCTGTGTAATCCCCGATATGCGCAGGCAGGGCAAATTCTGCTGCACTTTGCGCCAACAGGCAGGCTTGCAGCGCGCCTTGCAGGCTTGCACCTTCACGCAAGACGCGCGACAGGGCCAGACGCAAGGCTGACCAGACCGGTGCTCCCAGACCCATCAGGGCATTGAGGTTACTGGCATTGACAGCATTGGTGAAATGCCCACCCTGCAATTCTGTATAACCGGCAAAAGCATGGGCAGCGTGCGCGGCTGCCAGATCAAGTATCTGGTCACCAATCGCAATGCCGATGCGAAATGCCTGGCTACTGCCCTGGCGACGAAATACGCCATATGGCAGGTTTTGCAGAGGGAAATCCGTGTCGGCCTGGTTGGCGGATGCTACCCAGCTGCGCAAGCCTACATCATGGGTTTCGTTAAGTTGTACCGTCATTTATTTTTGCTCCGGATTGAAATTTTTCTTAATACCTTGCCAGCACTGATAATAGTCAGCCTGCAATTGCGGTGCTTCCATGGCAGCACGGGTAGGTTTGATGATATTACGCGTTTCTATCATAAATGCCATCGTATCATCGACTTTATGTGGCTTGCTGGTATCTGCTGCGGATGCCTTGTCAAAAGTCGGCGCATCTGGCCCATGGCCGCTCATGCAATTATGCAGGCTGGCACCGCCAGGGCGGAAGCCTGTCGACTTGGCATCATACTGACCATGGATAAGGCCCATGAATTCGCTGGCGATATTGCGATGGAACCAGGGTGGGCGGAAGGTGTTTTCTGCGGCCAGCCAGCGTGGCGGGAAAATCACGAAGTCTATGGTATCCACCCCCGGCGTATCGCTGGCGGCCTGCAAGACCAAAAATATCGATGGATCAGGATGATCGTAACTGATGGAACCTATGGTATTGAAGTGACGCAAATCATATTTGTAAGGCGCGAAGTTGCCATGCCAGGCGACGACATCAAGCGGTGAATGACCTATTTTTGCCGACCACAGATTACCGCTGAACTTGGCCAACAATTCAAAATCACCTTCTTTATCTTCATACCAGGCAACCGGGGTCTGGAAATCACGTGGATTGGCCAGGCCATTGGAGCCGATGACACCAAGGTCAGGCAACTTCAGCATGGACCCGAAGTTTTCACAGACATAACCACGGGCCTCACCATCTGGCAGATGTACCTGGAAACGTACACCGCGCGGTATTACGGCGATTTCTTGCGGTTCAATATCGAGCAAACCCATTTCTGTGCGGATGTGCAGGCGACCTTGCTGGGGGATGATGAGCAATTCAGCATCGGCATTGTAGTAAAACCGTGTCGTCATGTCACGGTTGGCTGTGTAGATATGGATGGCGCAACCTGTCTGGGCATCTGCAGAACCATTGCCTGCCATTGTCAGCCAGCCATCTACGAAGTCTGTCGCTTCAACAGGCATGGGCATGGGGTCCCAGCGCAATTGATTCGGCGTTGTTGGTGTTGCAGCAAAATCATTGCTCATGCGGCCATTGCTGACTTGCTTAAACGGCTGGTGCATCGCGGCTGGCCGTATACGGTAAAACCACGAGCGGCGATTAGCATGGCGTGGCGCGGTAAAGGCCGTACCGGAGATTTGCTCGGCATACAGGCCGTAGGCGCATTTTTGGGGAGAATTCTGGCTTTTAGGCAGGGCATCTGCCAGGGCCTCGCTAGCAAATTCATTCGCGAAACCGGTCTGATATTGAAGTTGAACTTCTCTTGCATCGTGCTTGCTCATCGCTGATCCTGCCATTTGTGTTTGAACAGACCTGAACTTTAATGCAAAGCGCCGTGTTTTACGATATAAATACAAAAATGTACTACATTCATGAAATCAATAATAGTGGACAATAAGGCTGGAATAATATGCTGGAACCCAAAGACATAGACCTGAACCTGCTGGTGGTCTTCCAGGAAGTTTACCAAGACCGTCAGATATCCTCCGTCGCCCGCAAGCTGGGCCTGTCGCAACCAGCAGTCAGCAATGCCCTGGCGCGGCTGCGGCGCAGTTTTGATGATGAATTATTTGTACGTACGGCAACAGGCATGCAACCCACGGCGCTGGCAGAGCAACTGGCCGAACCTGTGGCACTGGCACTGACTCATATCACCCAGGCCTTGAACCGCCAGGAAAACTTTGACCCCACTAGCAGCAAGCGCCATTTCACGATCGCCATGACAGATGTGGGAGAAGTGTATTTCATGCCCATACTGGCAGAATTTCTGCATACCCAGGCACCACAAGTGCAATTGTCTACAGTGCGGGCCAGTGATATTGATTTGAAAACAGAGATGGAGTCTGGCAGGGTCGATCTGGCCATAGGCGCTTTTGATCACTTGTCAGATGCCTGGTACCAGCGCCGCCTGTTCAAGCAAAACTATGTCTGCCTGTTCCGGCAAAGCCACCCACTGGCAGCAGACAAGCTGGAGATGAAGGATTTCCTGACTACACGCCACCTAATTGTTGCATCAAATGAGAATCCTTATGCCAAAGTCAACCAAAGCCTGGAAAAAGCAGGCATCAGCGCAGCCGCCCATTTGCGCGTGCCGCATTTTGTTGCCGTGCCATATATAGTTAGTTGCAATGATTTGCTGGTGACCGTGCCGCAAAAACTGGCTGAGCGTGCCGCTGTCCCCTTTGGTTTGCGCTATGTCAAACCACCCTTGCGCCTGCCTGCCCTGCAGACCAATATGTTCTGGCACAGACGCTATAATCAGGATGCTGGCAATCAGTGGTTGCGCGGATTGATTTCTGCACGCTTCCTCGAGTAATTTCCCGCAATGCTGAAAATCCTTCATGCAAACTCTGAAAGCTTTTCTGCCATGCAATGACGCTTATCCCCTACACTAGGCTCATATTATTTAATTAGCTGGAGTAACCCCTCATGCCCGTCATTACCTGTGTAGAAGACCTGCGCCTGCTGGCAAAAAAACGTGTACCCAAGGCATTTTATGATTATGCGGACAGCGGCTCTTACACAGAATCAACCTACAAGGCCAATACCAGTGACCTTGCAGCCATCAAATTGAGGCAACGGGTTGCCATCAATGTAGAACAGCGCACTACCCGCACCACCATGATAGGCCAGGAAGTTGCCATGCCGGTGGCAATAGCACCGACCGGGCTGACAGGCATGCAATGGGCCAATGGAGAAATGCTGGGAGCAATTGCGGCAGAAAAATTCGGCATCCCCTTCACCTTGTCGACCATGAGCATCTGCTCGATAGAAGATGTCGCCAGTGTCACCAGCAAGCCTTTCTGGTTCCAGCTGTATGTCATGCGTGACCGTGGCTTTGTCAAGGAACTCATACAAAGAGCAAAGAATGCCAAATGCTCGGCCCTGGTGCTGACGCTGGATTTGCAGATCTTGGGGCAACGCCATAAAGACTTGAAAAACGGCATGTCCGTGCCACCCAGGCTGACGCTGGCAAACGTTATCGATCTCGCTACCAAACCAGCCTGGGCCCTCCGCGCTTTGACTGGCCGCAAGACTTTTGGCAACCTCGTCGGTCATGTCAAGGGTGGCGATGGCATAGTCACACTGAGTCAATGGACCGCCAGCCAGTTCGACCCTACCCTGAGCTGGGATGACGTGGCCTGGATCAAGAAAGAATGGGGCGGCAAGCTGATACTGAAAGGCATACTTGATGTCGAAGATGCCAGACTGGCAGTAGCAGCCGGTGCTGACGCCATTGTCGTCAGTAACCACGGTGGTCGTCAGCTTGACGGCGCGATGTCATCGATACAGGCATTGCCAGCAATCGTCGATGCGGTGGGTCACCAGACCGAAGTCTGGTTTGACGGCGGCATACGCACAGGACAAGACATACTCAAGGCCACTGCCCTGGGTGCCAAGGGCAGCATGATAGGCCGTGCCTTTTTGTATAGCCTGGGCGCCATGGGTGAAGCAGGTGTCACCAAAATGCTGGAAATCCTGCAGAGTGAACTGGATGTCAGCATGGCCTTGACAGGGACTAAAGATATCCGTGAAGTCAATGCATCAAACATCATACGCTCTTAAATCATACGGACTTAATTGCAACACCCGGTATAAAACAAGCTGCATGCGCTTCAGTTTTTATACCGGGGAAATATCACCTCAAAAATTGTCCCCTGTCCCTGGCTGCCAGTCAGCACCTTGATCTCGGCCTTATGGTCTGTTGCAATGTCCCTGACTATGGCCAGCCCCAGGCCGCTGCCATTTGACTGATCACTGATGCGATAAAAACGGTTGAATATCAACTCCTGATCTGAAGGCGCAATGCCGGGGCCGGAATCTTCGACTTTCAGCAGCACCTTGTCTTGCTGGCTCAGGCAACTGACCGTGATGGTTCCCAGTGCCGGGGTATAACGAATCGCATTGTCGATCAGGTTATCTATCAGGTCGCGCAACAAAAAGCGGTTTCCCATGATATCACCGGGTGATAAATCAAAGCCCAGATCAATACTCTTTTTGTCGGCCTCTTCTATGAAGTGTTGTATCGCCTCTTCCACCAGTTTATCCAGCGCCACCTTCTCAAGATAAGCTTCAACAAACTGGCTGGGTTCAGCCCTGGCCAGCGACAGAAATTGATTGGTCTGGCGTATCAGGCGCTCGCTGGATGACAGCATCAATTCTATGGAACGACTGGTTTCTTCATCCGCCACATAGCGTTGCTGCAGCCACTCTATCTGCATCTTCAGGCCAGCCAGTGGTGTTCTCAGTTGATGCGCCACATTTGCGACAAAATCACGCTGTGCAGCAGCGCCCACCTGTACTTTAGTCAGCAAATCATTGAGTGCCATTACCAGGGGCTGCAATTCCAGGGCGTTATGTTCTACGTCAATCAGGGACAAATCATCATAGCTGCGCGAATCCAGGTCAGCACGCATTTTCTTCAAAGGCAACAAACCTTTTGAAACTGCAAACCAGACAATGAGGATGGACATGACTGCCAGCAAGCCTTCCATCAACAGCAGGGCGGTGAAAATATCCGCGCGAATATTATTCCTGCGCCTCAAGGTCTCCCCTACACCGATGAAAACTGGCTTGCCATCGACCATGGCCTTGAGTGAAATGACACGTATCTCGCCGCCGCGCATCATACTGTCGTAGGCCAGGGGCTCACTCAATTGTTCGGAGGTGCGCAAGCGGGGGAAATCGGCATCACCGGCGATGGTTGTGCCTGCCGCATTCCTGACGATGAAATAGATAGGGTCAAAATGGCCGACCCGCAATACCTGTTCTGCCTGTGGTGGCAAGTCGATTGCGACATCAGCACTCACCAGTTTCAACCTTGGCACCAGTGCCCAGGCGGTATCTGTCAGGCCTTCATCAAAGGCAGCATTGGCTGGTTCCCAGGCGAGACGATAAATCAGGATGGCACCAAGGACATTGGTGATCAACAAGGGCACGATCAGCCATTTCAGCAGGCGCAGGCGTATGCTGGCATTCATCAACTGGCTTTCTCCAGCATATAGCCAAAACCCCTGATGGTCCTGATGGTGACACCAGCATCCAGGATTTTGCTGCGTATCCGTGAGACATACACCTCTACCGCATTCAATGTAATGTCTTCTCCCCAAGGCAGGATGGCATCAATGATTTGCTGCTTGGACACCACGCGGGCGACCTGCAGCATCAGGTATTCCAGCACGGCCCATTCGCGTACCGATAATTCAATTGTCTGGCCATTCACGCGGGCGCGCTTGGCCGTCTGGTCCAGCGTCAATCCCGCCAGTTGCATGGCCGTGGCTTCTGGTGCACTGCGCCTGACCAGCGCCTTGATACGCGCCACCAGCTCTGGCGTGGCGAAGGGTTTGACCAGATAATCATCTGCACCCAGTTCCAGCCCGTGCACACGGTCCTGAATGGAATCTCTTGCCGTCAGCAGCAATACCGGCAAATTGGAATTCTGACTACGCAAACGCCTGACAACCTCAAAACCATCAATACCTGGAATGCCAATATCAAGCACCATCATGGAAATTTCTGAGCGTTGCAATGCCGCCAGCGCGTCGTGACCATTGTGAACGACGTCAATCACCATACCGTGCGCTTTAAGATTTTTGGAGATGCCATCCGCAATCACGGTGTCATCTTCAACTAACAAGACATGCATAGAATATCCAAATGAGCATATGAACAACTTGGGTATTTTACTCTTTTGCCCCCTGTTCCATGCCTGTTCCGCGCTATTTTTCATTGTCAGCTTATTGTCAGCCTCCTGTCATGTTGACGACAGAATGCCTTGCTATCCTTCTCTAAAATTTGTAATTGACTATTTGCTGCGGCAAACACCTGACTTCCTTAATTTACTTTGCTGTCAGGTGAGTTCCCTTGAGGTGGAAATGAATAAAAACAATACCAGTCTGCATACGCTAGGCGTACTGCTCGCCCCCGTCTGTCTGAGCATGCTGCTGTCTGGCTGTAACAAGGCAGAAGCCCCGGCATCCCAAAAAGAAGCGGCAGATGAAGCCAAGTTGCCCCTGGTCAGGGAGGCAGCAGGGATACGCCTGCCTGAAGCTTCGCCCTTACGCAAATCTATCGTAGTCGCCGCGGTCACTGAACAGACTGTAGAACGTGCCATCATCATTCCCGGCACGATAGAACTGGATGCAGCAACGTCCATCAAGGTAGTCCCCCCGGTAGCCGGGCGCATACTGCAGTTGAACAAGCGCCTGGGTGACAAAGTCAGCGTAGGTGACGTGCTGTTTTCTATAGATTCTGCCGATATTGCCACGGCATACAGCGATGCCGCCAAGGCGCAAAGTGCGCTTTTATTATCAAAACGCAACTTGCAACGCCAAAAAGACCTGGTGGACGCAGAAATTGCGGCACGCAAGGATTATGAACAGGCAGAAGCAGATTATTCCCAGGCCAGCTCGGAAGTGGGTCGCACCAAAGCCCGGCTGGCACAACTGGGCGTTAGTCAGGATGGCACTGCCGGTCATCACTACCAGTTGCGTTCGCCTATAGCCGGACGTGTCATAGAATTAAGTGCTGCGCAAGGTGGCTTCTGGAATGACACCAACGCAGCCTTGATGACGGTTGCCGACTTGTCAACAGTCTGGATGACGGCCAGTGTCTCTGAAAAAGACCTGTCACTGGTATTTGCCGGACAGGCCGCCAAAATCACCCTGAATGCCTATGACAATGAAGTCTTCGAAGGCAAGATACGCTATGTCGGCGATGTCATCGATGCTGATACTCGTAGCGTCAAAGTCAGGATTGCCATTGACAACAAGGCAGGACGTTTCAAACCTGGCATGTATGCCAAGGTCAATCTGAGCGGCCAGGCCCACCAGGCGCCGACCATCCCTGCATCGGCCGTGGTGCAGAATGGCTTCAATACCCGTGTATTTGTAGAAAAAACACCCTCGGTGTTTGAACCGCGCATCGTCAAGACCGGCGCGCAAGTGGGCGATAAACTGGAAATCCTGTCTGGCCTGAAAGCGGGTGAGCGTATTGTCATCAAAGAGGGAGTGCTCCTCAATGATTGAAAATATCGTCAAAGTCAGTTTCGCCAGACGCGGCATCGTCTGGCTGGTTTTCATTCTGGTCGCCATGTATGGCATCTATTGCTGGAATCAATTGCCGCTGGAGGCCTATCCGGATATCGCAGATACCACTTCGCAGGTGGTGACACAAGTCAGTGGCCTGGCAGCCGAAGAAGTTGAAAAACAGATCACGATACCGCTGGAACGCGAAATCATGGGCACGCCCGGCATGCATGTGATGCGCTCCAAGAGTACTTTCGGCCTGTCCCTGATCACCGTCGTGTTCCAGGATGGCACAGAAGATTACTGGTCACGCCAACGTTTGCAAGAGCGTATCAGCGCCGTTACCCTGCCGTATGGTGCGCAACCTGGTCTTGATCCGCTGACATCACCCATAGGTGAAATATATCGCTACACGCTGGAATCCAAGAGTCGTGATTTGCGTGAATTATCCGAGCTGCAGTTCTGGAAAGTGATACCGCGTCTGAAACAGGTGGCGGGTGTGGCCGATGTCACCAATTTTGGTGGTATCACTACCCAGTTCCAGCTGGAATTTGAACCAGAAAAACTCAGTAAATATAATCTGAGCCTGGCGCAAATCACGCAAGCCATCAATGCCAATAATGCCAGTGCTGGCGGCAGCATACTGACACGCGGACAGCAAGGTTTTGTCGTGCGCGGCATCGGCCTGATCAGCGGCCTGGATGATCTGGGCAATATCATGATCACGCAAAAAAACGGTGTGCCGGTCTTGCTGAAAGACCTCGGTGAAGTCAAGCTCGGCAATCAGGAACGCAGCGGCATACTCGGCAAAAATGAAAATCCTGACACGGTAGAGGGCATCACTTTGCTGCTCAAAGGCCAAAATCCATCCAAGGTACTGGAGGGTGTGCATGCCGCCGTGAAGGACTTGAATGAAAATGTCTTGCCCAAGGATGTCAAGGTCGTGCCTTATCTGGACCGCACCATGCTGGTAGAGGCGACTCTGCACACGGTAGGCAGAACCCTGCTCGAAGGCATGGTCCTGGTGACGCTGGTGTTACTGCTCTTCCTCGGTAGCCCGCGTGCCGCGCTGATTGTTGCAGTGACGATACCCATGTCTTTGCTGACTGCTTTCATCTTCATGCACCACTTCAAGATACCGGCTAATTTGCTGTCGCTGGGCTCCATCGATTTCGGTATCGTGGTGGATGGCGCGATTGTGGTCATGGAGCAGATACTGCGCAAATTTGAAGAAGATGGTGGCAAACCCCTGACGGCAAAAGATGTCATGACAGCCGCCCTGCAAGTCAGCAAACCCATCTTTTTCGGTATGGTCGTGATTATCACAGCCTACCTGCCGCTGTTCATGTTTCAGCGCATAGAGTACAAATTATTTTCACCTATGGCATTTGCGATAGGCTTTGCCCTGCTCGGTGCACTGGTGGTTTCACTGGTATTGATACCCGGGCTGGCCTATGTAGCCTATAAAAAACCACGCAAGGTATTCCATAACCCGGTGCTGGAGAAATTTGCCTCCATCTATAAACCTGTACTGGAGCAAGTTGTCAGCTCGCCCCGTTTGACGATTGCGGCCTTTGTGTTTGCCTTTGCTGCTGTCGTGGGCCTGGGTGCCAGCATAGGCCGTGATTTCTTGCCCACCCTGGATGAGGGTTCGATCTGGTTGCAAGTCACTTTGCCACCCGGGATTTCGCTGGAAAAAGCTAGCAGCATGTCGGATGAACTAAGAAAAGCCACGATGGAATTCAAGGAAGTGTCTGCCATCGTCACGCAACTGGGACGCAACGATGAAGGTACGGACCCATGGACGCCTTCTCACATCGAGGTCAGCGTCACTCTGCACCCGTATGACACCTGGAAATCTGGCTGGAGTAAACAGGAACTCATAGAAAAAATGGCACAGCGCTTTGAGAAGCTGCCAGGCACCCATGTCGGCTTCACCCAGCCGATGATAGATGGTGTGCTGGACAAACTTGCCGGTGCCCATAGTGACCTGGTCGCCAAAGTGTATGGCAATGATTTCAAGGAATCACGCCGTATTGCCAGAGAAGTGGAAAACACCTTGAAAGCCGTACCCGGTGCAGAAAACGTCATTATCGAACAGGAACCACCCCTGCCGCAGATACGCATAGAAGTCGATCGTGCCGCATCTGCCCGATATGGCGTCAATGTCGCCGATATCACCGACCTGATAGGAACGGGCATAGGTGGCAAACCCATAGCCCAGTTGTTTATTGATGAACGTCACTATGACATAGGTATACGCTTCAACAAGGCATCGCGCAGTACGCCGGATGCCCTGGGCAATCTGATGCTGACTTCATCCAGCGGTGCCAGGATCCCGCTGGCGCAGGTAGCCAGCATACGTCTCGATGATGGCGAAAGCACTATCACGCGGGAAATGGGCAAGCGCCACCTGACTGTAGGCTTGGGTCTGAAAGGACGTGATCTTGCTTCTTTCCTTGATGATGCCAAGGAACAGGTGGAATCCAAGGTTAACTACGATCATTCCAAATTCCAGATTACCTGGGGTGGCCAGTTTGAAAATCAGCAGCGTGCCCAGGCCAGGCTGGCGGTGATTTTGCCTGTCGTGGTGGCCCTGATGTTTATTTTGCTGTTCGGGCAATTCAGAAACCTGCGTCAACCGGCGCTGATACTAATGGCCGTGCCCCTCGGTGCTATCGGTGGCTTGTGTGCCCTGCATTTGCGCGGCATGACCCTGAATGTATCGAGCGCGGTCGGCTTTATCGCCCTGTTTGGGGTAGCCGTGATGGATGGAATTTTGATGGTATCAAACCTGAATCGCCTGCGTGCCGAAGGTAAGTTGTCGCTGCAGGATGTGGTATTGCATGGCGCACGCGAACGCTTCCGTCCGGTCTTGATGACTGCCAGTGTTGCCGCCCTGGGCTTGCTGCCCGCCGCCATTGCCCACGGCCTGGGCAGTGACGTGCAGCGCCCGCTTGCCACGGTTGTAGTAGGTGGTTTGATCACGGCAACCGGCCTGACTTTGGTATGGCTGCCAGGTCTCTACTACCTGATAGAAAAATATATGGAAAACAAAAACAGTAAAGCTGCCGCACACCATGATGCCAGCGCAGCAGATGCAGTGTAAGGAATCATCATGCAAAAATTTAAGATAAAAACAGCCCGTGTACTGCCGCTGATGTGCAGCCTGCTTCCATTGTTCTTGCAATTGCCTGCACATGCACAGGCTACTGCGCCGACAGCAACGGTCAACATGCAGCAATACCTGGCTGCAGTAGAAAGCAATAGCCTGGACTTGCAGGCGCAGCAAGAACTCATCGCCAGTGCGAAGGCGGGCATCTCCATCGCTGGTGTGCGGCCAGACCCACAATTGACTGCAGGTATTGATGCCAAGGAAATGTATAGCCCAAACAAACCCAATACCGCCACCACCTCGATAGCAGGTATCGCCATCACTCTGGAAACTGCCAACAAGAGAGGGGCAAGGATACAGGCAGCCGAGAGCAATGTCCGCCTCACCGAAGCCAGTGTCTCAGCCTACCGGCGACAACTGCTGAGCGATGCCTCCAATGCTTTTACAGAAGCTTGCCGCTCCGCCATGTCACTGGCACGTCGGGATAGCAGCCTGAATGCCATGCGCGATATTGTGAAGATGAATGAAACACGCTTCAAAACCGGCGACATAGGCAAACAGGAATTGGTGCAATCAAAAGTCGAAGCCGATCGCTTTGCCATGGATGTTACCAGCGCCCGCGCTGATACCATCAATGCTGAAGCACAATTATCGAATTTCCTGGGAAAGAGCTACCAGGAGATTTTTTCAGACAACAAATTGGATTGCAGCTATCAGCATGACGATGTGATAGCAGACCTGGCAACACTGACACGGCAAGCCATGGAAAAACGGGAAGACATACAAGTAGCACGTTCAGCCAGTGAGAATGCCAAGGATAATATAGAACTGGCAAGAGCCAATCGCTGGATAGATCCTGTGATCAATCTTGGCATGAAAAATACCCCCAGGGTGAATGCCATACAAAATGCCAGCGGTGTAGTGACGAATTCTCCTGCTGAGCGCTCGAATCCGCTGAGCCTGACGATCACGATTCCGATTCCTTTTTCACGCATGCAAAGCGGTGAACTAAGCCAGGCGCAATCAGCACTGACACAGGCACAGCTACAATTGCGATCAACCTTGATGAAGGCAGAAACCGAGGTAAGGGGCAGCTATCTGCAATATCAGGCTGCTTTGCAAAATATCAAAAACTATAAGGAGCACGTACTCGATGATTCCGACCGTTTGCTACAGAGCGTGCGCACCAGCTATCGCAAAGGGGCAGCCTCCATGCTGGAACTCTTGAATGCCCAACGCAATGCCGATGAAATTTACCAGGCTTATCTGCAGGCAGAAGCTACTTTGGCGATTGCCAGAATCAAGCTGCGACAAAGCACGGCCTATCAGATGAAATAAGGAAATGAGATAAGGAAATAAAATAAGCCTGTCGCATTGCAGGCAAACGAAACTTAAAAAGCATGGGCAAGCCCATGCTTTTTAACTTCATTTTGGACATTGCCCCATGTGTACGCATGGGGCAAATTTCTTACTTAAGCAACCTGGCGTTGCAATTGATTTTGAGCCTGATTTTGCGACTCTACCAGTTGCAGATTATCGCCATCAATCAGAATGCGACGTGGCTTGTGTGCTTCTGGAATTTCACGTACCAGGTCGATATTCAACAGGCCATTGTCGAGACGTGCGCTGATGACTTTGACATGATCGGCGAGGCGGAAACGGTGTTCAAAATCACGCGAAGCAATGCCACGGTGCAGGAAGTTACGTGGGCCTTCGGCTTTTTGGCGGCGACCTACGATTTTCAGGGTATCACGTTCGGTTTCTATATCGATTTCGCTGCGGTCAAAGCCTGCAACTGCCATGGTGATTGCATATTTATCTTCTGCAATCAACTCGATATTGTAGGGGGGGTAGCTGGGTGCATTTTCTGTACGTTGTGCGTCATCAAACAATTGTGCGAGACGGTCAAAACCGATAGCGGAACGATACAGAGGAGCGAAGTCAAAAGTACGCATGATAATATCCTTATAAATTGAAGCGATATAAATTAAATATTTAGAAACTCTTTTTTGAAACTACTGCTTTTACCTTCTTTAGCAAACCTCGCATTTGAGCATCTGCTGAGTAGAAAATGGTACTGGCGCCAAGAGTTTCAAGAGCCTCCTATAAAAAATTTTTCTTCAATAAAATTGAATCATCAAAAACTGTTCTCACCAGCAATACTTATAACAGTTTCAAAAAAACAGGAAACAGGCATGGCCAAGCTCTACTTCAGATATTCAGCAATGAATGCAGGAAAATCCACGGCACTTTTACAAGTTGCCCACAACTATGAAGAGCAGGGACAAAAAGTCCGGCTCTACACCGCTGCCATCGATAACCGATATGGTGCAGGTAAAGTTACCTCCCGTCTGGGTCCGCAAAGACAGGCAGAAGTCTTTGATGCCCATTTTGATTTTCTGGCAGAAGCGCCACAAGTCAGTTGCGTGCTCGTCGATGAAGCACAGTTTCTTTCTGCTGACCAGGTCAGGCAATTGCATCAGTTGGCGCAAGTACGTGGCGTACCTGTAATTTGCTATGGCTTGCGCAGTGATTTCCTGGGTGAGCCATTTACCGGCTCCAGCTATTTGCTGGCGCTGGCCGACGATATAGAGGAATTAAAAAATATTTGCGCCTGCGGAAAAAAGGCAACGATGAATATTCGTGTCGATGAAAATGGCAGGCGCATGAAATCTGGCGAGCAAATTGATATAGGTGGCAATGAGCGTTACCAGCATGTGTGTGGACGCTGTTTCTACTCAAACTAAAACAAGAGCAGGCCCCTGAGCCTGCTCTTTTACTATGTCGCTAAACCACCACTAAATTAGCATTACAGTACCTTCAAAAACTCCGTCAAATCAACAATCTCTTGTGGAGTAAAACCTATATTGAAACGCTTGTCATAGAACTTCACAACATCAGTCAGCTCCACCATGCCGCCATTATGGAAGTAAGGTGAACGCGCTTCTATGGAACGCAGGCTAGGTACTTTGAAGCGGCCTATGTCTTTCCATTTTCCTGTCGCCATGGCACTGCCAGGGTCCGTAGTTTGCACCACTTCTCCAGTCAGTTTGTTTTTCAGCGTGTATAAAGGCAGATCGGGCGTCCGCAAGCTGGCATCTGCCACGCCAGTGTTGAACAGGCGAGGCACGGAATGCGTACCAACATTGCCTACGCTATGGCAACTGGCGCAAGTGGCACGCTGCAAGGGCAGGCGTAATTCATCATTGAAGCCGGCAACGCGGGTAATATTGAAGGGCTTGTTATTAAATATCTGCTCTCCCCTGGCGATGGATGCCCGGGCAAGATTGATTGCCGTTGGTGCTTGAGGTGGTTGCGATGGCTGTGGCGGACGCCCTTGTGCCGGTGGATTGGGTGGCGCAGGCCGGTCAAGGCCGCGCCAACTGGTGTACATGTTCATGACATTGCGGTCAAACGGCGCGCCTGTTATGTAGTCGCCAGCCTCAAGGTCATTGATGCCGAAATAAAAATTATTCCTCGCCAACTCGGCAGGGCCACCTTTGGCTCCGGCATCGGTCAGATTACCCACTGCCAGGCTAGTGATTTGTGCGGTAAATAAGGTTTTTTCAAAATCCACGATGCTGCGTTGCTCTGCCGCTGTCAAGCCTTGTGCCGCTTGTGCATGACCAGTTACAGCACTATTCGACTGATGCAGTAAATCGAAATCAGTAGTCGAGAAACATTGCAGCGGGCGGGTATTACGTATGCAAAGATTGGACTTGGCATCGGTGAAAGTTTCACGACCATCCCACATCACAGTGCTCAGAAATTTCAAATTCGTGGTTGGCAGCGGACGGCGGAACAGAGACAATTCCTTGGCGCTGGCATAACCGTAAGGATCATCGGCCTTGACCAGAGTAAACTCGGCATCGGCAGGCACAGCCAGTCCCACCCTGATGAGCCCTTTACTCAGCAAGAGGTTATACGCCAGACGCTTTTGATCGATAGTGTCGACCTGGGCATTGGGTGAGTTTGCACCATCATTCAAACGGAAGATGGGGTCATTGCCATTGCTCTGGGTGAACCTGTCTTGCAAATTATCCGGACGCACACTCCAGCCCTGACCTTCCTGATGGCAACTGGCGCAGCTGCGGCCATTGCCAAAGGCTTTGAAAAAGGCATTGTTCTTGTCTATTGTGCCCGTCGTAGAAACTGTCAAGGCAGCTCCTTCGCCATTGGCGATCGGCACCAGTGTAGGTATATCAGTCAGCGGTGCCGCTGGTGGTGGTGCAGATGTCACGATGCTGGCAGATGTACTGACTGGCGGTGCCTGTACATTGCCTGTATTGCTGGTAGCTGCCGTTCCGGCATCACCACCGCAAGCCGCCAGGCTGAATGCCATGAGGATGGCGATAGATAACTGTGCCCTGCGGTAGCTGGTTTGTGATTTCAATAGTGCTTTCATTTGAAGTCCCCTGGTAGTTAAATTTTTTGCTACTCAAGTAGCCCTGCATACTCATGCCCGGGATCTGAGACTGGGTACAGGATGTCTGCCGAATGTGAAGAAAAAATGAAGAATCAGGATTTTTTTGAATTCAACTAAAAAGGAATGGCAGAAAAATAATTGCAGGCAGACCATCGTGTTTACTTCACGATTCCTCCATAATTGGCTGGCACTATGGCAAATTATTACTATTATTATTTTTCGCTGGAGCCCTGAAAAAGTATGCGCCTGACCATCGCCCGCAAGCTTGCCCTGGCTATTACTGCCATCGTCATCATCAGCATAGGCACGCTGGCCTGGGTTACCAGTCAGAACCTGAAAAGTGGCTTTATTGCTTATCTGAGCGATCTGGAAAGGCAAGACCTGGTCAGGCTCAGCAAATTGCTGGCAGAAGATTATCGTCAAAACGGCAATTTTGACCGTTTCCAGGCAAACCGCCGTCCCATGCGTGACTTGCTGGACCAGATACGCAATCAACCACGTCCTGAAAATGAAGATGCGCCTGCACCACCGCCGCGCAGACGGCAACGTGAAGCCGGGGCTGGCGATAGGGGGGATCATGAAGATCAACGCCCACCTCCGCCACCTCCTCGTGCACAAGACCGACCACCACGCGATGCTCCGCCTGAACAAAGGCCACCTATAGATCCCATGGGCTTTGGCCAAAGGTTGTCACTGATAGACAAGCATGGCACGGCACTGATAGGCCCGGGTGATGCGCCAAGTGGCAGCATACAGGCCATCATGCTGGATAATGAAAGGATAGGTACTATCCGCCTGGCCCCCTTACGGCAAATTTCAAATGCCAGTGCTGTCGATTTTGTCAGCGTACAGGTACGCCATACCCTGTGGCTGGCACTGGCCCTGATCCTGGTTGCCCTGGTGTTTTCACTCTGGCTGGCCAGGCATTTATTGCGTCCCTTGAAATCCTTGCACCAGGTCACGGCAAAAATCTCCAAGGGGCAGCTCGATGCCAGGGCAGAAATCATCAGCCAGGATGAACTCGGTGACTTGGCGCGTGACATCAATAGCATGGCGCAAAACCTGGAAAGAAATGAAACACAAAGAAGCAAGATGCTGGCCGATATCTCGCATGAATTGCGCACACCGCTGACCGTCATCCAGGGTGAGATAGAAGCTTTGATAGATGGCGTGCGCCATATCACACCGGCAGCATTGGAATCCCTGCATGCAGAAGTGCGCCACCTGAATAAACTGGTCGACGACATACGCCAGTTGACACTGGCCGATAGCGGTGATTTGCATTATCAATTTGTCGCCATGGATTTGCGCCCCTTGCTGGCAGACCTCTTGCAACGCTTTGCCTTGCGCATAGAGCAAGCTGGTTTGCACCTGGAAAGTCAGCTAGGTGATATGCCCGCCTGGATCAAGGCCGACGGTGGGCGTCTTACCCAGGTTCTGGGTAATTTACTGGAAAACTGTATACGCTATACCGATAGCGGCGGCCGGATTGTATGCAGCCTGCAGCGTAATGGCGCGCTGCTGGAGCTGAGCCTGGAAGACAGTGCCCCCGGTGTCGCCGACGGCAAACATGCCTTGCTGTTTGATCGACTGTACCGCGCCGACAACGCCCGCAGCCGCGCCAGTGGTGGCAGTGGCCTGGGCCTGTCCATCTGTAAAGTCATTGTGGAAGCCCATGGTGGACGTATCAGCGCAACAGCCTCACAATTGGGTGGCGTAAAAATACTTATACAATTACCCAATATTAAAACTCCTTAGGATCAGGCATGGATACTACTGCCCGTATCTTCATCGTTGAAGATGATGTGAAGATTGCTGCCTTGCTCAAGGATTATTTGCTGGCAGCCTCTTACCAGGTCAGTCATGAAATCAATGGCAGACTGGCCCTGGAACAAATACGGCAATCGCCGCCTGAGCTGATCTTGCTGGACCTGATGTTGCCTGAGCTAGACGGTATCAGCATCTGCAGGGAGGTGCGCAAGTTCAGCCAGGTTCCCATCATCATGCTGACCGCCAGGGTAGAAGAAGTCGACAGATTGCTGGGCCTGGAAACCGGGGCAGATGACTATGTCTGCAAACCCTTCAGCCCGCGTGAAGTGGTGGCGAGAGTCAAGGTGCATTTGCGCCGCAGCATGACTGCTCATGATAAGTCGCCAGCAATGGCACCATCACGCTTCACCATAGACAAACAGCAATTGCGCATACTGGTGGATGCCCAACCCCTGAATTTGACGCCGGTGGAATATCGCTTGCTGGCAGAATTCGTCAACCACCCCGAGCGGGTATATTCACGCCAGCAATTGCTGGACTTTGCCCATGAAGACCAGCGCGACATCAATGACAGGACGGTTGATACCCATATCAAGAACATACGCAAAAAAATACAGAGCAAACTACCTGACAATGAATGCCTGCATTCCGTATATGGCGTAGGCTATCGCTTTGAGCTGCCACATGGATAGCCAAATTTGCTGTGCGGCGGCTTTTTTTCATGAATTTGGCCGTTTGCCTGCATGAATGAAAATGGAAAATAGAGTTTTGACGAATTCCCTTTTCAATGATGATGCAGATCGCCACCTTAAAACATCTTTTCCATCCAGACCCGCTCAAGACCGGCTCGGTATGTCACCCGCTCAGCTCACTGCTTTACCAGACCTTGTTACGCATCAATCGCTCAGGCGACATCCCTGTTGCTGATCTGGCCAGCAGCTGGACACATTCTGATGATTATCGACTCTGGTCATTTGCTCTCACCCCCGCCCGCTTTGCAGATGGTCAGACAGTCAAGGCCAGCCATGCGGTACGCAGCCTGGCACGCCATGTCTGGCCTGCATCAACATCCATCTTTGCTGAAATCTCGCGTGAATTGATACTCGGGGCTGCTGCCTGTGCTGAAGGCGAGATACCGGCTGGCCTGTATGCCGATGATGAACAAAGCCGCCTGTTCATACAATTGCAGCAGCCCTATTGCTCCTTGCTGGAAATTCTCGCCCACCCTGCCATGGGTATTTGCCTGCAGACAGCTGAAGATGACATCATGGGTTCCGGCCCCATGCAGGCCAGCTCTGCAAGTCAGACAGAAATACGCTTGCATCGCAATCCGCACTATGCAGGCCCGCGTCAACTGCCCGAGAATATCTGCATACAAATCCATGATGAATTTGATGCGGTAGCACTGGCCTTGCAGTCAGGCACGGCGCATGCAGCCCTGCTGGAACGTCATCATCAATTAAAACTGGATAACATGCAGGGCATGCACAGCACACCTCTACGTGACCGCTGGTCCGGCATGCTGATTTTGAATGCAGCAGGAGTGTTCAAGCAGCTGAATATGCGCAGGGATTTTCATGCGCTATTGCAGCAGCAAGCCAGGAAAAAACTGGGGGCGCTTTATCATACTGATTTTATTCCTGCGGACATCTTGACCATTCCCTCAAGAGCGGTGTGTGAGATCAGTCTGGCAGTATTCCAGCAGCGCTGGAGCAAGCATTTTTCTGGCACTGCCGTGCGCATCATCTATGCCGCCGGGCGCGGGCCATTAAGTACTGCCCTGGATTGCGCCATAGAATTGTTGCAGACTTGCGGCATACACTGCGAATTAATACGCACGAAGAATACAGCACAAGTCTATGCATGTGTGGCCAGCGGTGAATTTGACATGGTGGTGCGCGGCTGGATGCAAGATTATGACGACGCTGATCAATACTTTGGCGTCTATGAAAAACAAGCACCGCAAGCACTAGCCCGTGCCGCCTACCGGCGTTTTTATGATGCAGTTACCACTGCCCGCTGCCTGGACCAGCCCCACACCAGGTCTGCCGCTTATGCCCAGGCATTGCAGGCATTGCATGAGGAATATCTTTGCATTACCGTATGTCGCGATCACCACAGGATATTTCATCATCGCGACCTGGTTCTGCAAGAACTCTGCCGCGATCCCTTCGATTTATGAGTGAGATATTATTTTTCCTGTATGCTTGACTTAGAGTGCACTCTAACTTCTAAGATCATACCGTGACCAAACAATTCATTTCCATCAGCGAGCTGGCGGCCCTGACAGGTTTGTCTGCCCATACCCTGCGTTTTTATGAAAAAGCGGGGGTATTGCAGGCAGCAAACCGGTCAGACAACGGCCACAGACGTTATAACTCCCAGGATGTATTGGGGCTGACGTTTGTACTGCGCTTGAAGCAGACTGGCATGCCCCTGGCTGAGATACGCGAGTATGCGCAGCTCAGGGCGCAGGGGGAAATGAGTTTGCAAGAACGGTTGACGATGTTGAAGCTCCATCGCCAGCGTCTGGCCACCACTATCTCTGAGCTTGTGGCAAATGCCAGCGCACTGGATGACAAGATCCAGATTTATCAAAAGATGATAAGTAATAAGCCTGGCAAGAAAAAGAAAGTCTGATCATGAATCAAAGCAGCAATCTATCAAGCAATGAACGTTACCAACGCGGCTGGGCAAAACTCAAGGAAATCGATGGCGAGGCAGGTGAAAAAGTAGTGGAAGCCCTGGCTGATATAGCCCCTGACTTTGCCCGCTACCTGATAGAGTTTCCTTTCGGGGACATCTATTCGCGCCCGCAACTGGATTTGAAATCGCGTGAAATCGCGGTTGTGGCGGCATTGACTGCATTGGGCAATGCCACGCCCCAGTTGAAGGTTCATCTACAAGCTGCTTTGAATGTCGGTTGCACGCGCGAGGAAATCACTGAAGTCATCATGCAGATGGCGGTGTATGCTGGCTTTCCGGCAGCTTTGAACGGCTTGTTTGCGGCAAAAGAAGTGTTTGCTATGCTGGATAATCCCGCTTAAATCGGCAGGCAATAACTTTGCTTGACAGTATCCATGACGACCGTGGTACGGAACTTGAGGATATTCTCATTGACAAAGAGTACCGCGCGGGTGAAGCGCTCATAGGCAGCCATGTCTGTGGTTTGTACGATGAGCATGAAATCAAATTCACCCGCAAGGTAAAAGCACTGCTGTACTTCTGCCAGAGCTTGCATATTTTGCTTGAAACTGTCGATGACATCGCCCAGGCCTTGCTTGAAAGCGACCTCGACCATGACAGTCAGGGGATAACCAACAGCTTGCGGGGCCACGATCGCCACCTCGGCCCTGATCACCCCTTCTTCCCGCAGTTTGCGTATGCGTCTTTGCACGGCTGTGGCAGACAAGCCTATGTCAGCCCCTATCAACTCGGCTGAATGGCGGCTATTCTTTTGCAGATAGCGCAAGATGGCGAGATCAAAACCGTCCAGTATCATTGCAATATGAGTTCATAGAGGGAGAGCTATTATGAACTCATATTAATACTTAATCATACTTAATAATACCTAAGGGCAATTAATTTGCCTTATAGAAATTATAAAGTGCTTTATATGGGGTGCGTGTTTCTGCACCCAGCTGGAAATCCGAGCAGCCTGTCAGTGGTGCTTTACCGCCTACTGTGACCACGCGCTGTATGCTGGTGATCTTGGAGAAGGTACCCGAGCCAGTATTGGATTTGGCTTTCAGTAATAACCAGGGAATGGCATTGCTGTCAGGGCTGTCGCTTTTGGAGACGACCTCGCCGACTACCTTGCTGCCATCATTGCCTTCCCAGGTCGGGCCCGCATAGTGCTTACCCAGTTTGAGATTGCTGCTGTCATGGCTGGCATATAACTCGGCTTCTGGCGCCCGGAATACCCATTCAAATTTCTTGGCTGCGTCTTTATTGGCCTTGCAGTCATAAATCTGTACCCCTGTTGCCGCCATCTGGAAGGCCAATACTTCGCCAGCAGGTGCCTGCAGATTGGCAGGGACCGTGACTTGCTGTGCTACTGGAGTTGCCGGAGCACTATGATTGACAGGTGCAGTTGAGCAAGCTGACAACAAGGAAACAGCAGCCAGACTGCCGACAAGAGCGATATTCTTCATTTATTAAACCTTTCAATTAGATGTACGAGGTGCATCAAGCACCGCAGACGCATGGCTGATCTGTCCTGGCTCACTCTCGAATGGGACGTCGCATGATGAGCTTATTACCTGCTGCAGGTTGCGAATTTGAGTGACCAGATTCTAGCAATGGCGTTTCCAGATAAATAAAACACTTACGGAATTTTACATCCTTAGCAAGGATATGCTGGCCCCTACTAAAGTATAGCCAGCGTCTGTTCAAGCATAAGTTGCACCAGGTCAATATTCTTGATGCGACTGAGTACAGCTCATCTCCCCTTCATGGGACAATATCAAACATCTAGCCCAAATGCGGGTCTTGCAAAATAATGGACAGGCTTTCATGAACAACAAGAACAAGAGCGATAAAAGAAATCAGCTTATCAACCAGTTGCATCCACGCAATCGCCATCAAGGGCGTTATGACTTGCCCGCCCTGATCCAGGCTGTGCCTGGGCTGAAGCAATACATGGTGAATAATCCGGATGGTCTGCCCACCATCGATTTTGCCGACCCACAGGCAGTCAAATTGCTGAATCAGGCTTTGTTGCAAACCAGCTATGGCGTGCGTGACTGGGATATTCCAGCCGGCAATCTCTGCCCACCAGTGCCCGGCAGGGCAGACTATCTGCATTATCTGGCAGACTTGCTGGCGAACAGTAATCAGGACCGTGCGCCCAAAGGCAGGCAGGTATTTGCCCTTGATCTTGGTACAGGTGCCAGTTGTATCTACCCTTTGCTGGGTGTCAGCGACTATGGCTGGTCATTTTGTGCCAGCGACATCAATGCGGCATCCCTGGCAAATGCACAGGGCATACTTGATCGTAATCCCGGCCTGGGCACGCAAATACAACTGCGTCATCAGCCTGATCCGCAATCGCTGTTCAAAGGCATAGTCGCCGATGATGAATGGTTTGATATCAGCCTGTGTAATCCACCTTTTCATGGCTCTGCGGAGGAAGCGCGGTCGGGTAGTCTGCGCAAATGGGAGAACCTGAAAAAAACCAGCAATGCAGCGTCTACTGAGCCTGTCCTGAATTTTAGTGGCCAGGATGCCGAACTATGGTGTGCAGGCGGGGAATTGGCGTTTATCAAGAAAATGATTGTCGAAAGCGCCAGCATACCCACAAAAATTCTATGGTTTTCCAGCCTGGTCTCAAAGTCAGCCAATTTACCGGCGATCCATGCAGCATTGAAGCAGGTCAAGGTCTGTGATCAGAAAACTATTATCATGAGCCAGGGCAATAAAGAGAGCCGCTTGGTCGCCTGGACTTTCCTGAATGCAAGTCAACAAGCAGCTTGGGCCAAATTACGTTGGTTAAATAGCAAGAAATGAAACCTGCAAGCAGGTATTTACCTGCTGTACAGAATATAATCTTAACTGTAGGGGCTGGCCCTGGCTTACAATCTCGTTCGTCTTCGGGCTTGTCAGCCAGGATATGCAATATGTAACGATAGTATGTGCGTCGCGTGATTTACTTTTGAGCAAATGTGTCAAGGATAACAATGAAACGTGTAGATGATTTCCGCCTGAAGCTGGGCAAAGATGAGCTGGTTCCTATCATGATCGGTGGCATGGGCGTCGATATTTCCACTGCTGAACTGGCTCTGGTTGCTGCACGTCTCGGCGGTATTGGCCATATTTCTGATGCCATGGTACAGGATGTCTCTGATCGTCGATTTGACACCAGCTTCGTCAAGGAAAAGACCAAATTCTACAAATACAATATTAACAACTCCGACAAGACTGACATCAAGTTCAATCTGGAGCAACTGGCCGAAGCTACCCGCCTGCATATAGGCAAGACCATGGAAGCCAAGCAGGGCTCGGGCATGATCTTTGTCAATTGCATGGAAAAACTGACCATGAACGGCCCGCGCGAAACCCTCAAGGTACGCCTGGAATCTTCACTCGATGCTGGTATTGATGGCATCACCATGAGTGCTGGCCTGCATCTGGGTTCCTTTGGCCTGATCGCTGAGCACCCACGCTTTCGCGATGCCAAGCTGGGCATCATCGTCTCTTCAGTACGTGCGCTGCAATTATTTCTACGCAAGAATTCCCGCCTGAACCGCTTGCCTGACTATGTCATCGTAGAAGGCCCGCTGGCTGGTGGCCATCTGGGTTTTGGGATGGATTGGGCTGAATATGATCTGCAAACCATCATCACTGAAATCTCTCAGTATCTGAAAACAGAAAACCTGGATATCCCGTTAATTGCAGCGGGTGGCATTTTCACCGGCAGCGACGCCGTATCTTTCATGGAAAACGGTGCGGCCGGGGTGCAGGTAGCAACACGCTTCACGGTCACCAATGAATGCGGTTTGCCTGCCAGCGTCAAGCAGGAATATTTCAAGGCCAGTGAAAACGATATCGAAGTCAATAATATCTCGCCTACCGGCTACCCCATGCGCATGCTGAAGAACACGCCAGCGATAGGCGATGGCATACGCCCTGGTTGCGAATCCTATGGTTACCTGCTGGATGGTAACGGTAATTGCGCTTACATCACTTCTTATAACCGAGAGGTAGCGGCCAATCCGGATGCCAAGAAAGTCTCAGTCATGGACAAGACTTGCCTGTGCACGCATATGCGCAACTTCAATTGCTGGACTTGTGGGCAAATGACTTACCGCTTGAAAGATACGACCCGCAAATTGCCGGATGGTACGTATGAATTGCTGAGCGCAGAACATGTGTTCCGCGATTATCAATTCAGCGTTGATCACCAGATTGCCCTGCCAGTTTAAATCACTGACCTGAATAAAAAAACGCCGCTTTAGCCTTTCAGCAAAGCGGCGTTTTTCATGTGCACAAGCAATCAGAGTTCAGATGGCTTTTTGTTGGCGATGGTTTTCCAGTTGGTTTTTGCAAGATCGATATTGCCAGGAATATCTTTGGACCAGATCGCGCGTATTTTGGTATCGAGGTTGAAATACAGTTTGTTGTCGACGATGTCGTAGACATCCGGGTCAGCAACAAATTTCTTGCCTATCGATGCACCGTAAGCGCAGTAGCCACCAAAGGCTGGCAGGTATTTCTCTGGATTCGCCAGGAAAGTTTTTTTGTTTTCTTCGCTGGTGAACAGGTAGTCAACACCATCGATAGTCGCCACATGATGGCCAGTGCCGTGAGCTGGTTTTTCGCTAGTGAAAAAAGTCGTCAAGTCATAACCACGTGCGCCGATGACGCTATTGGCAACAGTGTCAGCGGCACTGATGCCGGGTACTACGGCCAGGCTCAGAGCAGCCGCAGCCGACAAGACGAGGAATTTGAATTTGCTGACTAATGTGCTCACTGTACTGGTGAGTGAATTGCCAGCCTGGCTAATGAATGCGCGTGTCATGATGAGTTTCCTTTCAGGGTTTATGAGGACTTACATTTCGCTTTGAAGGCTTGGTGCGAACGAAGAGAAGTTTATGGCTATTCGTCAAAAGAAAGAATAGTCATAATATTGAATTCATTATTCCAATAATTGAAATAATTAATGCCTTAGCTGGCTCTGTTTTGCTCTGCTAGCCCAAACCTGGATGTGCCTGCCATGAGACACTCGCTGCGCGCACGCAATTTCGATGATGCAAGCTCATGCAAAATAAAAAGACGAGCAACCCAGCCAATACACAGCTTTTCTTCTGAACGTCACGTCTTCAGTTACAATCCCCAGAAAAACGCTGGTTCCTGCGAGGAATAAAAGCGGCTCTTAATTCTGGACATGTAATGAAACAAACTCTCTACGACATACTCACGGTTCGGGCGGATGCGACGACGGAACAAATACGCGTGGCTTATCAGGATGCCATGGCTGGGCTGGAAAGCGTGGAACAGCACGACCCAAATAAAAAAGTCCTGGTGCGTGAAGCGTATGAGTTGCTGTCTCATCCACAAAAGCGTGCCAGCTATGATGCTCACCTGGCCAGACGAGAAACCGTGCAGGCACAAGCCACCAGCGATCAGACCAGGAGACCCGCTGCCCCGGCAAAACCAAGGAATTTATTTGTTCCTTTGGTCTTGCTGGCCTTATTACTGGCAGCGGCTGGCTTGTGGTGGTCCATGAAACAAAAAATGGAACGCAACAAGCAGGCAGAAATACCTGTCTATAGTGAAGTGACACCTGCTGGGCCAGCCAAGCTGCCGCCCGCGCCTTTGGCAAATACACCTGCTCCAGTGACGGCCCCTGTAGCTGCAGCCCCAACGCCAGAACCAACCACCAGCAATGTTGATGCAGGCAAATCTGCGGAAGAAATATATGCCCTGCGCTCACCCAGTATTGCCCTGATTTCTGTGTACGGACCTACTGGTGCGCAAGTCGCGTTGGGGAGTGGTGTGGTGATTGCCCCTGAGGTCGTGATAACGAATTGCCATGTGACGCGCGCCGGAGTGCAATACAAGGCCAAGATAGGCAAGGATGTGCTGGCAGCCACGGTCACCATGGCAGACGAAGAATTTGATTTATGTCGTCTCAGCGTACCAGGCTCAACAGCACCCGCCGTAGCCCTGGGGAGTACTGACAGTCTGCGCATAGGTCAAAAAGTGTTCGCGATAGGCGCGCCATTGGGCCTGGACCTGACGATCAGTGATGGCATCGTTTCCGCTTTGCGCCCCCTGCCTGCGGGCAAGGTCATACAAACTACCGCACCAATTTCACATGGTTCCAGCGGCGGTGGTTTGTTTGATGCTGCGGGCAAACTGGTAGGCATCAATACTTTCAACGTCCAGGACGGGCAGGCGCAAAACCTGAACTTTGCCGTTCCTGTAGACTGGATCAGCACCATGTCATCACGCCGGGGTAGCAATCAAAGTGTGGGCGCAATGACCATAAACAGCATAGTAAGAAACAGGGACGGTAATAAGGACAGTAACCGGGACAGTAATGCACAAGCCTCAACAGCCCAGCAAGCGGCCACAAAAATCCTTGGCCTCTGGAATTGTTATGGCGTCCTGACTGGCTATAGCATGGAAGTCCTGTTTGACAAGGACAGCAAAATGAGTGGCACCATAAACGGCAAGAAGTTTACTGGCAATTATCTTTTTGACGGCAAATCCCTGTCATTAAGTATGGGCAATTCAGTTTCTGGCGTCGTCGAAGAATTCACTGGTAATAAACTGGTGGTCAATGGTGGCAAGGCTGACCGTCTGGTATGCAACCGCCGTTAAAGCACCCTTGCTCACCATTTGGAAAAATGATCTTCAGTCACACCCACCAGCTTCTCTATTTGTCGCCTGGGCTCATCCAGACAGGCTCTGACCCAGCCGCTGAACAGACCTATGGGTTGCAGGTAGCGGCTGCTGGCGATAAGCAGGTTTTTATTTTCTGCACGAAAACCTTCAGGCTGGAAATGCAAATCCAGTAAGCCATCATCGGTAAAAATATGCCAGTCAGCCATGGCCTGGCTGGCATCGAAGTCAAATTGAGCAGCGCCCAGGCTGATGAGCTTGCCATCCAGCCACAGGGCATTTTCATGCTGACCAAAATAACCTGCCTGCAAATTGAAGCCCACATCCATACCATGCGCCGAAGCCCAGCGCCAACTGGTTTCGCGTGCCAGGAAACCATTGCTATGGTCATAACTGCCTATACCTGCTTGCAAGCTGAAGCTGCGACCACCTACGATCACCTCCCCTGCCAGCGGCATGCCTGGTGACTTGACAGTCGCGTGCACGGTGCCGCCCTGCACTTCGCCTATGGCCAATAAGGAAGGCGCAGCCTGGCTGGCATCCAGCAAGGCATCGATACTGAAAGAACCGCATTGCAGTTGCAACTGGAACTGCCCACTGTGGGGCAAATGCTGGAAAAGGATTTTGTTACTCAGGAACTGGAATTGCGCCGCAGCCCCGGCTGCTGGCTGCTGCTTCAGTTTTGCTGTCAGACCAGGCAAGCCATCCTGGGAATAACTGGCGATGAGTTTGCCTTCCTGCCGGTCAAACACATAGGCAAAGGCGGTATTGGTCCAGCCCACGTCAACGATGGCAATGCCGCAAAATATCTCTGCTGTTGCCAGTGCCACATAATGCCAGTGCTTGTGGTGCAAAGTTTGCCACAGCTTGCCGCGCTGATAAGGCAGGGCCAGGCTGGCCCAGTCTATGACATCGGGGGCACCGGCATATTTGCCAAATCTGGGTAGCCCTTCAGGGTTCAGGACGTGTGTGGGGGCAGGTGGCAGAAAATTGGCTGGCATGGTGTCTTCATATTTATTGTATGTCAGCGATTCTGCCGCAACTTGCCTAGAGCGTCTATTTCAAAGCGCACTCAGGTTTTGGCGACGTATCGCCGGTATGCTGAGCAACTTCAACAAAGCATAGCCCCATAACAACAAGCCCATTCCCAGGCAGCCATAGGGGTCAGACGGGCCACCAGACAGCAAGAATGGATAAGTGATGGCGAACAGGCTGATCAGCAGGCCCAGCCACAAATGGCCCGGCACCTTAAACAGTCTTGCCAATGGCAGGAAATGCAAGCCTATGATCAGCATCGCGACCGGCATGACCCATGCTGCATGCCCCAGATTGATCAGCACATTCGAGGATATCAGTATCAGCAACCATTGCCCGCCATTCACGATATGAAACCAGCGCGCTGCCTGCCTGGTGGCAGGACTGTCTTCATCAGCAAACCTCAGGTACTGGCGATTGCGCAAACAAGCCAGGGAAAACAGGGCAAGGCCACCCAGGGCGATAAGCAAGTACACCATCCAACTCCCCTGCAAGGATCGCTGGTTCCACAATGCCAGCCAGGCAGAACCAAAGACGGAAAAAATCATCGCCCCCTTGGCACGGGCGGAATAAGATGACAATGCCACAGTATTAAGATCAGACATGATGAACACTCCCTGGTTGTATGCAGCCAGTGTGAATGAAATGCGCTCATCGCATCAGAGCAGAGTGTCAGGACTTGCAGGTGACAAATGTCATTAGTCTTGTTTTACATCCTGAAACAGCGCAAATGGCGTGCACGCAGTGACTTGCATGCATAATGTCGTTTTGCGTGATTACTTCTGTCCGAGTGGGCAGATCATTCAGGAGATATTCGCTGTGCATCTACTCATTATCATCGTCGCCTTGCTAGGTATTGCCTATGTGCTCAACCAGCTTGTGCAGAAAGACAAGTCAGGAGCAACTGGTACGACACTACCAAACTCAGCCGACGATCCGGCCCAGCAAAGCAAGCTTGACCATGCGGCACCAGGCACGGCCGTGGCTTTTATTTCAGAAGGCAAATTGTTTTATCGCGCAGCCCATGGTGAAGTCAAACAATTGCATAGTCCTTACGTGCAAGAGATGCTGGATAAAATGGAAAGACACCAGGAGAAGAATGCCTGGAAACAAGGTACCAGCTTTGGCATCTCGGCATCCGGAGCCATGCGCCGCTTTGATGGCGAGGCTGCGCAAATCAATACGACTGCCATGCAGTTTGATGAGCAGGGTCGCATCCTGTATTTTTTGCAGGATGCAGGTATGGGTGGCTTGTTTTCTTATGAACTGGAAACTGGCGTAGAGAAACGCATCCTGCACAGGCAAAACCTGGCACTGACAGACATGCAACTGGACAAGGCAACTGGCCGCTTGCTGGCATCTGCCTCGAACAAAACCGGTATCGCCAATTTAGTCATGCTGGATCGCGAGGGCGACAATTATCGCGAATTGACTGGCGGTGATACACTCGATACCAGCCCCTGCTGGATACCCGATGCCGAGAAACAGATACTCTACCAATCCACAGGCATAGCCCGTAATCAAAGCGGCATCACACTGGCCCACGGCAATGCCAGCATACAGATGCTGGATATGAAAAATGGTTCGGTGACGCCGGTGCTGGATGATCCCGTCTTTGATTACCTGCATCCACGCGTATGCCCGCAAGGCAATTTGCATTTCATACGCAGGCCTTATGAGATACCAAAGTATGAAACCCGCAATGCCCTGATAGATGCGCTACTCTTCCCTTTCCGTTTATTGCGTGCAGTGTTTCATTACCTGAATTTTTTCTCCTTGATGTATAGCCGCAAACCTTTGACCAGTGCGTCCGGGCCTGCCATGAATGCCGACCTCAAGGAAATCATTTTGAAAGGCAAGCGCATTGATGCTGAAAAGGCCTTGCAAAAAGAAAACATGATCAATGGCGTGCCTTCCCTGGTGCCCGCATCCTGGCAATTGATCAGCCGCAATCGTCAGGGTCTTGAAACTGTATTGGCCACCAATGTGGTCGCCTATGACATGCGCAATGATGGCAGTATTATTTATTCGAATGGCCGTGGTGTATTTTTATTGGGTACCGGCAGATTATCCAGCCTGATCCTGAAGAGTGATCTGGTGGCTGATGTGATTGCCCAATAAGATCATAAAAGTCATAGGTTATCATACATCTATAAGCTCACTTGGGGTAAAATCTCCCCATACCTCAAGCAAGCAGCCGCCACATGGACACTCCAGACTACGCCAACACCCTCCCCGCCAAAAGACGGCACAAAAGCCTGTCCCAGGAGGTAGTCGAAAGTATTAGCAATAATATCAAGAGTGGGGTATTGAAGCCGGGTGACAAGCTGCCTACTGAATCCGCCATCATGGCTTTGTATGATGTCAGCCGTACCGTGGTGCGGGAAGCCATTTCACATCTGCAAGCCGCCGGGCTGGTGCAAACCCGCCATGGCATAGGTACTTTCATATTGGAACCCAGCCAGGCCACGACTGGCATGCTGCGCGAAGCCATAGTCACCGTCAGGGATGTGCTGGATATACTGGAACTCAGGATCAGTCTGGAAACCGAGGCAGCCTGGCTGGCCGCAGCCCGTCGCACAGAAGAACAGGCGGCAGCCCTGGGCAAGGTGCTGGAAGAGATACTCAGCAATAAAACCGAAGAAAATGCCTCGGTGAATGCCGATGTACGCTTCCACCTGCTCATCGCGCAAGCCACCGGCAACCGTTATTTTGTCGATATTCTCAGCAATCTGGGCACCACCATCATCCCGCGCGCCAGACTTAAATCTGCCATGCTGGCCCTGGATGGCAGCAGCAATGCCAGTAGCAATTACCTGGATAGAGTCAATCGCGAGCATGAAGACATCTATCTCGCCATCTTGCGCAAAGACCAGGAAGCCGCCAGGGCAGCCATGCGTACCCACCTCAGCAATAGCCGAGAGAGATTGCGCCAGGCACAGCAACGCATAGAAGCAACACCGGATTAGCATCCGCCTGCCCATCTCAGGTTGATGCAAAGCTGCTCGTAGTACAGAGTGCGACCTGGTTAAATTAGCAGGCTGCACCTATCACCTCCCCCTCATGGTCAGAAATTCCAGGAGATGCTGGGCATGGCACAGCCTGCGAAATACAGACCTGACAAAAGCCGGGCTGTAGCCTAGCCAGGACCAGTGTCAAACCTCTTGCGCTAGCACAACACGCTCACATTTTTAAAAAGTCTGCTTGCGATCTCTTATTTTAAGTTGTACGATGACGTATGACTTAATTAAGCAATGACTCAAACACTCACTTTTTAAAAACTATAGAACCTGGTCCAGACGCCATCCAGGTTGCCATTTCCGGAGCCCCCATGCATCCTCAAGAACTGAAACAAATCCTGTCCTCTGGCTTACTGTCTTTCCCTCTGACTGACTTTGACGCGGCTGGCGACTTCAATGCCAAGACTTATGCAGAGCGTCTTGAATGGCTGGCCCCCTACGGTGCCAGTGCCTTGTTTGCGGCAGGTGGCACGGGTGAATTCTTCTCGCTGACTGGGAGTGAATATGCCGACATCATCAAGACTGCGGTAGACACTTGCCGTGGCAAAGTACCTATCCTGGCCGGTGCAGGTGGCCCTACCCGCCAGGCGATTGCCTATGCACAGGAAGCAGAACGCCTGGGAGCACACGGCATTTTGCTGCTGCCACATTACCTGACCGAAGCCAGCCAGGATGGCCTGATCCGCCATGTAGAAGAAGTCTGCGCTTCCGTTAAATTTGGCGTGGTTGTGTATAACCGTGGCAATTGCCGCCTGACCGCTGACTCCCTGGAAAAACTGGCAGCGCGTTGCCCCAACCTGATCGGCTTCAAGGATGGCATAGGCGATATCGAATTGATGGTATCGATCTGGCGCCGTATGGGTGATCGTTTCAGTTACCTCGGTGGCTTGCCTACTGCAGAAGTTTATGCAGCGGCTTACAAGGCACTGGGCACACCGGTGTATTCTTCTGCCGTATTCAACTTCATGCCCAAACTGGCGATGGATTTTTACCATGCCATTGCAGCGGACGATCATGCCACGTCGAATCGCCTGCTGGACCAGTTCTTCCTGCCTTACCTGGAAATCCGTAACCGCAAAGCCGGTTATGCAGTGAGTATCGTCAAAGCAGGCGCGCGTCTGGTTGGCCATAGTGCAGGCCCGGTACGCGCACCACTGACCGACCTGACAGAGGAGGAAGATGCCATGCTGCATAAACTCATCCTGGCACAAGGCCCGCAATAAATTCAAAAGCAAAGGGAGCACAGTATGCAAATCACCGGGCAAATGCTGATCGGTAAAAAAGCGGTTTTTGGTTTGGCAGGTAATGTCAAAGCCATAGACCCATCCACCAATCAGGAAATCGAGCCTGTCTTTGGCTACGCCACGAAAGATGAAGTTGAGCAAGCCTGCCTGCTGGCTGAACAGGCGTTTGACAGCTACCGCAACACCAGCCTGGAGCAAAGGGCGCGCTTTCTGGAAAACATAGCCACAGGCATCATGGATCTGGGCCCGGCATTGTTAGAACGTGCAGCACAAGAAACCGGCTTGCCCATCGCCCGCCTGGAAGGTGAACGTGGCCGTACCGTCAATCAATTGCGCCTGTTTGCCAAGGTGGTACGTGATGGACACTGGCTGGACGCAACCATAGATAGTGCCTTGCCAGAACGCGCAGCACCACGCCCGGATTTACGCTTACAAAAAATTGCCCTGGGCCCAGTTGCCGTGTTTGGCGCCAGTAATTTCCCGCTGGCGTTTTCAGTAGCGGGTGGCGATACCGCATCTGCCCTGGCTGCTGGCTGTCCTGTCATCGTCAAGGCACACAATGCGCATCTTGGCACAGCAGAGCTGGTGGGGCGTGTCATACAAAGAGCAGTGGCTGATTGTGCCTTGCATGAAGGCGTGTTCTCCATGCTGGTAGGCGCTGGCAGTCAGGTTGGCCAGCAACTGGTGGCTCACCCTGGCATCAAGGCAGTGGGCTTCACGGGTTCACGCTCCGGCGGTCTGGCTCTGGTGAAAACTGCCAGCCAGCGTAAAGAGCCTATTCCGGTGTATGCAGAGATGAGCAGCATCAATCCGGTCTTCTTGCTGGATCATGCTCTGGCCGAACAAACTACGACACTGGCGAAGAATTTTGTCGATTCCCTGGCATTGGGTGCGGGTCAGTTCTGCACCAACCCTGGGCTGGTGATTGCCATAGAAAGTGCAACAGCACGACAGTTCCTGCAAGATGCCGCCAGGGCATTGGAAGATAAACATGCCGCGACCATGCTGACACCTGGCATACACCAGGCCTATGTCAAAGGCACCACGCATCTGGCTGACATCGCGCAATTGCAACTTGTCGCCAAAGGCCAACAGGCCCAGTCCCCATGTGCAGCACAAGCGATGCTGTCTGTATGTTCGGGCACGACTTTCCTGAATACCCCAGCCTTGCAGGAAGAAATTTTCGGACCTTCTTCCATTGCTATCCTGTGCAAGGATTTTGATGAAGTGGTCGCCGTCGCCTCATATCTCGAAGGGCAATTGACAGCAACCGTACATGCCGTCGCTGAAGATCATACCCAGGCCAGAAAGCTGTTGCCCGTACTCGAAAGAAAAGCCGGACGCATCTTGTTCAATGGCTTTCCTACCGGTGTGGAAGTGGCGCATGCCATGGTGCATGGCGGACCTTTCCCGGCAACCTCGGATAGCCGCAGCACTTCAGTTGGCGCTGCTGCGATTGAGCGCTTCTTGCGCCCGGTTTGCTATCAAGGCTTCCCGGCGAATTTATTGCCAACGGCGCTGCAAGATAGCAATCCCCTGCAACTTGCACGTATGATGGATGGGAAATTGACGCTCGCCTAGCATGAAACTGAACAGCCCTGGCTGTTGAATGATAAGCAATGCACCAAGCACACGAAGATGTGCAGGCATGCCAATAATAATGAATAAAATGGAGACGCTCGCATGAGCCAGCAAAGCATAGGAAAATACCGGTGGACCATATGTGCCCTGCTATTTTTTGCCACTACCGTTAACTACCTAGACAGGCAGGTACTCAGTCTATTGTCACCAGACCTGTCCAAAGAATTTGGCTGGACCAATACCGACTATGCCAATATCACGGCGGCCTTTCAGTTTGTGTATGCCATTTCCATGCTGCTGGCTGGTCGCTTCATCGATAAGATAGGTACCAAGAAAGCTTATCTGATCGCGATTGCAGTATGGTCGATAGGTGCAGTCATGCATGCTTATTCCATCATGCTGGGTGAGGGCATGGTGAATGCCCTGACAGCGCTGGGCATCGCAGCAATTCCAGTCTCAGTCGCAGGTTTCATGATTTCGCGTGCAGTACTGGCGATAGGTGAGGCTGGCAACTTCCCGGCGGCGATCAAGGCCACGGCAGAATATTTTCCCAAACATGAACGTTCTTTCGCCACTGGCATTTTTAACTCCGGTGCCAACATCGGCGCGATCCTGGCACCTTTGACTGTGCCGCTGATTGCGGAACTGTGGGGTTGGCAGGCAGCCTTCATCATCATCGGTGCGATAGGTTTTATCTGGATGATATTCTGGCAGCTATTCTATGACAAACCTGAGCAGCAAAAATACCTGTCGGCAGCTGAGCTCGCTTACATCAACAATGGTGATGCGCAAGCAACAGAGGCAAGTGCTCCTAGTGATGTAGGTAAAAAAGTATCCTGGTTCAAACTGCTGTCTTATAAACAAACCTGGGCCTTTGTCATCGGCAAATTCATGACTGACGGTGTGTGGTGGTTCTTCCTGTTCTGGCTGCCAAAGTATCTGGAAGCACAGTACAAGATGCAAAAAACAGAAATCGTCTTGCCACTGGCAGTCTTGTACAGCATGACCATGATAGGCAGTATAGGCGGCGGTTATTTCCCCAGTTATTTCATGCGCCGTGGCGACAGTGCTTACAATGGCCGCATGAAAGCCATGCTGGTGATTGCCCTGTTTCCTCTGGTGGTCTTGCTGGCACAACCATTTGGTCATCTCGGCTTTTGGGTACCGGTATTACTGATCGGTATAGGCACTTCTGCCCACCAGGCCTGGTCTGCCAATATCTTCACTACCGTCTCTGATATGTTCCCGAAAAAATCGGTAGCATCCATCGTCGGCATCGGTGGCATGGCGGGTGGTATCGGTGGCGTACTTGTTTCCAAAACGGGCGGCTGGCTGTTTGACTATTATGGCCAACTGGGTCATATACAAACTGGCTACACCATCATGTTTACTTTCTGCGCGGTAGCCTACCTGCTGGCATGGGCGATGATGAAGACCCTGGTGCCGACCCATAAAGAAATTACTGACTTGTAACATGACTGAATTTTCTCATATAGAGTCGATACCAGCAGTCAACTGCATCGTCGGTGAAAGCCCTTTGTGGCATGCAGAACAGGCGGCCTGGTATTGGGTCGACATACCAGCAAAAACCATCTGGAAACTCGATGCCAGGAATGGTCAGTTGACATCCTGGCTGAGCACGGAAATGGTCGCCTGCATCGCCCTGAAACAGGATGGTGATTTTATCGCTGGCATGGAGAGCGGCATTTTCAACCTGCACCTGGGCGAAGGGCCGCGTGCCCTGCAAACCCGTTTGGCGGCGCCTGCAGAGCTGGCCGAACCCGGCAGCGGTATGCGCTTCAATGATGGGCGCTGCGACCGCCAGGGGCGTTTCTGGAGTGGCACCATGTTCATGGACATGGCTGCTGCAAAAGCGATCGGCAAGCTGTATCGTTATACTCAGGAGCAAGGTTTGTCGGCGCCTGTGGTCAGTCATCTGTTGACCCAAAATGGCCTGGCCTGGTCACCCGATGGCAAGACCATGTATTTGTCGGATTCTCATCCTGCCTGCCAGACTATCTGGGCATTTGATTACGATGTAGAAGCAGGCATGCCACATAAGCAGCGCGTCTTTGCCGACATGAAGCCCATGGCTGGCCGCCCTGATGGTGCCGCCATGGATATCGATGGCTGTTACTGGATATGTGGCAACGATGGTGCCTGTCTGCTGCGCTTCACGCCCGCTGGCAAGCTCGACAGGACAATAGCCCTGCCCATGAACAAACCCGCCATGTGCACTTTTGGAGGGCCGGACATGAGTACCTTACTGGTCAGTTCCATAGGTGCAGGCAAGGCAGAACATGATTTATGGGCAGGCAGCCTGGTGCTGGTCAGGCCGGGAGTAGCTGGTGCGGCAGAGACAAGATTTGCCGCTTAAGAGAGTGGCTGGATATCAGATTACGCGCAGTGGTACTTAGGCGCATAAGAGCTAGCCTCTTATGCGCATTTTTTTATACCGAGAGCTGGGAGTTATGCAGCTTGTCACCTATCTGCACATTCTTTAACTCCAGGCCCTTGACGTTGTACAGATACAGCGGGCTGGCAGCATTCACTGGCATACCAAACTGGCAATCGCTGATGCTCACATTGGTGACAGGGAAGATCATGGGATTCTTATCGCCGCCGTTATAGTCTGATGCGACAGGGCCGAGGATGACAATGGCCTGAAAACAGGAGAACTTGCCATTTTTTGTCGTGACATTACCCACTTTGACATCCGAGATATGCACGTTTGTCACCACTGGCGGCCTGGTCCTGACATTGTCACTGACAGGAGCATAATCGCAATCAAAAGTAATCACAGCGCCAGCAGCGGTCGCCACGGTCTTGGACTGAATCGGCGAGCCAGGCAGGGAGGTATAAAAAGACGGGCTGGTCTGTACACCATTCGGTATATTGATATTGCGTACAAAGAAATTTTTGAGGTAACCGCCGCGGTTCATATTCGTCTTCAGGCGTATCGCGGTGTTCAGTGGATTGCTGGCCCAGTTGATATTCTCGAACAAGAGATTTTGCGCATACACATTCTGTATGCCACCCGCCATTTCACTACCCAGTGTCACCGCGCCATGGCCACTTTGCATAGTGCAATTCTGGATGACGATATTTTGTGACGGTCCATACTGGGTATCCAGATTCTTGCCTGCCTTGATGGCGATACAATCATCGCCTGAATCAAAGGTGCAGGACTCGACCAGTACATGGTCGCAAGCCTCAGGGTCAAAGCCATCGCTGTTCGGGCCATGACTTTTCGCCAGGACATTGCGTATCACCACATTGCGGCAATGCACAGGGTGGTGTTGCCAGAATGGGGTATGGTTGACCTGGTAGCCTTGCATCAGCACATTCGTGCAACTGATGAACTGTATCATGGGTGGCCGCAGATTATGTCCCATGCCAAAGATACGCTTGCCCACGGGCACGCCCGCCTCAGACAAGGATGGCAGATAATTCGCATCTGCACGCCATTTATCGTTATCGCCCTGTATGCGCAGCCTCTGCTTTTCATCGAGTTGCGGTGCGATTTTTTCCAGGCTGGTCGCGTTCAAGTCATTCGCGGTATTTTCTGAACGCTTGCCTAGCTTGTAATTGGGCGTAGTATTTTGCCCCACAGAATTGATGGTTTTTTGCCTGCCCTTCCAGGTCCACCAGCAATCACCGTTATCATCAAAGGGTACGCCGCCCTGGCCGTCGAGTATACTGCTCCAGTCATCGCCAGTCAGGGCGATATTGTCCTGACCATAGGCATATACCATGGGTGAGAAATTCAGGCAGTCATTACTCTGCCAGCGCGATATGACCAGCTTGCCATTTGGTCCGCAATCGAAATTGCCATATCTGGCATAGTCTTGAGGATTATTGCTGAAATAGATGTGTGCGCCTTTTTGCAGATGTACATTCACATTCGACAGCAAGACAATGGGGCCTGCGCAATACCAGTTCCCGGCAGGGATGATCACACGGCCACCACCTGCTTCATTACAGGTCTTGATCGCCTGTGCAATCGCGGGATATATATCCTTGGCATTAGCGACAGGCGTAGATAAATTATCCTGCTCTTCAAAAGAGATCCAGGCTTTGACTTTTTTTAATTCACAAGTGACAGCGCCAAAGTCAGTGATGCGGTAATCAGCAGCGCGGAATTTCAAGGGCTTGGCAAGTCGATCGACGATGTCCTGGGCTTTTTGCCAGGGGTCTTCTATCATGGTCGCGGCAAACGCACGGCTTACGGGTAAACTGCTGCCTGCAGCCAGAGATATGGTCTTGATAAAGTTGCGGCGCGTCGTCTGGTTTGCCAATATACTTTTTTCGTGTTTCATCTTGTCTCTCTTGTGCTGTTACCAGTTACCGGGTCACTCTTCAGTATTATTAAATTCGGCCAGAAAGATGCGTACGGGTGAAAAAGGCCCGTCATATCCCATCTGTTTTATAGGATCGATTTTTGCAGCCAGCAAATTCACCCAGTAATCATCACTGGTAAATTGCACAGGGCGGTAAGGTAAAGTGCCCTTCTTGTTCCAGTCTGACCAGGGCTGTTTTTTATTGATATGTGCACCGATGACAGAATTCATGACGACCATCTTGCCCACCGTTTCCAGCGTCTGCTGCCTGATGGTGCCTGTCGGTGAATTGAAGACGTCCACCTCACCGAGCTGGCAGTCATATCCAGCAATTGGTACAGGCGCATACGGTGTGCAGCGCTCGTTATGGAACCACTGACGGGCCAGGCTGAATTTACCTGCGAGAGCATTGCTGCTGCCGTCATGGGTGAAGCGGCAATGATCAAACACAAAACCATAGCGCGACTTTACATTGGTGTTGGGGGCAGCGACATAAGAAGAATTGCGGTCACCCAGGGATTTGATTTCAGTTTCAGAAAAGTAGGCGGTGGCATCGCCAAAAATAAAATCCACATCTCCTTCTATGTAGGAACGCTGGAAAAACTGCCTGGCAGTCTGGCCATCCTTGCCTGATTTCATATACAGGGTATCTTGAAAGCCCAGCATACGCACACCATCAAAATGCGTCTTGTCTGCACCATCCAGCATGACGGCCAGCGCCTGGTGATGCACCATCTGGCTGCGCGCATAAATACCGTTTTCATCAGGACAATTACCCGGCTGACAATCTGCGCGGGCATTGCCCTGGTCCTTGTTATAGGAATTTTCTATCGTCAGATTTTTTGCTTGGAAGCCGGGGCTCTTGACCCACAATACGGCAGTACCAAAAGTACCTAGTGCAGGCCGGTCTTTGATACTGTTGTACATGGCGGCGATGTTACTGTGTACACCTGCAAACTGTGCAGAAAATTGCGTGCTGTAAGTACTGCCTGTCGTTGCCGCATCGAGCCTGGCACTGATGCGCGTCTTAGCGGCATCACTGCCATACAAGGTGATGGGAATAGTCGTATCAGGCACATACACCAGTTCACGGTAAGTACCAGGTTTGATGTAGATGTGAATACGCTGCTTACCTGCTTTCGGCTTTTCAATATCGCCAACAGCCTGATTAACTGCGGCCTGCACTTGCCTGAATACCCTGACGCCATCTGGTGTGGCGTTGGCATCAACGACATAGTCAGGTAGCAGTTGCGGGTCGGCTGCAATGGGGGCAGACAGCGGGTCCCAGGGCGCAAGCTGCTCCTTGCCCGGCAAGCCTGCATATTTCAAGACTTCGCTATAGGAAAAATTCTTGGCAGCCTGCGCATCAAGTTGCGGACGCTTGCTATTATCAGTTGCACTACCTGGTTCTGGATACGCAGCAAATGCTTTTTCGCACTGTCCAGGATTGGCAGCCACTGCATTGAAGACTACTTTATCACGACCTTCCAGTTGCACATGTTCAAACTGACTGCTGCTCTTATCTGCTACGCTGACATCCTTCATCTTAAGTGCAATGACATGTTCTGCATCATAGCCTTGCAGGATGATCTTGCCTGGTGTTAAAGACTGTACATGCTCAAGACTGATATTGCGGTATTGTGGCACCAGATTACCCGTGGCAGTTTTGCCATAATGGGTATCAAAGTCTATCGGTGCCTTGACATTGCGTATGCAGACATTGCGGTAGCTGATGTTTTGCACCACGCCACCACGCGAGACATCGCTCTTGATACGCAAGCCTGAAGTCGTACCATCCATACTGAGGTTTTCGACCAGCACATTGCTGATACCACCATTGGTTTCACTGCCTATAGACATGCCATGGCCGGAATAAAAATGATTATTGCTGATGGTGATATTTTCACTAGGGCCGTTGTTACCCGCCTTGATGGCGACATTGTCGTCACCTGTACGGATATAACTATTGGCAATCGTGATATTGCGTGAAGAAATAGGATCTATGCCATCGGTATTCCTGGCATTGGCGGGCGTATCAATGCGCACGCCCCAGGCGGTAAAGCCATCAACCTGGTTCAGTGTGACATGAAAATTTGCTGAATTGCGCAAAGTGATATTGTGCAGGACAAAATCATTCGACTGCGTGACTTCTATGAGTCTGTGCACATTCTGGCGCTTGTTTTCTTTTTGCGCACGCCGGGCGATCTGCCACCAGCTTTCTTCCTTGCCGGCGATACGTTCGCTCCCCTGGCCATCAATCACACCCTCACCATAAATGCCGCTGCCTTTGGCACGCTCAACGTTGATAAAGGGTCTGCAACCTTTTCCCTTGTCATCATTGATACCGCAAGTGCCCGTGCCGCGGTCATAGTCGAGGGGATGAGTAGATGCATATAAAGTCACACCGGCATCAAGCAATAAGGAAACGCCACTGCGCAATTGCAAAGCACCAGACAGAAAGGCGACCTTGCCATTACGGCTGCTCAGGCGCACTGCCTGTCCGGGGCGGCAGGTGTCTATTGCGGCTTGCAGGCTTTGTGTATCCGGCGCGCGGCCAGATACTGCATTTTGCTTGCCACTTTCCAGTTGTGCTGACAGCACACTACAGATTGCTGGTGTCTGAGGTTCGTTTACCAGACGGCTATCTTGTGCAAGCACTGAGTCGGCAAATAACAGACCTGATGAAGCCAGTGCAGCGACGACGACAGCTAATGCAGAAGATTTTTTTCGCTTGCTCATCATCTGTTCCCTGCATTCACATGTGCTTGCAAATTGGGCTCTACCAACAGCAATTCCTTGAGCACCATGGCAGAGAAATGTGCTGCACCTTTGCTGCCCAGGTGGGTACGGTCAAATGCAGATTTCGCAGCACCGGCTCTTTCAGTCTTTGCCAGGTCACCCGTCTCTGCTGGCAATGCCGCAGGTGGTGGCGGTGGTGCCATTGCCAGCGTATCGGCTTCAGCCTCGCCCATCGCCTGTACTGAGCTATAACTGATGGCATTCAAATCTATCATGGGTACATGTTTGTCGGCAGCCACTTTCATGCTGGCATTTGCCCATGGCCGCAAATCATTTTGCAATTGCGTACCCTTGAAGCTGCGTCTGGTCAAGGGCGTCACCAGCACGGCTTGCGCGCCGGCTGTTTGCACATCATTGACATAGCCTGCCATATTGACAGGAAATTCTGTCGCCAGATCGGTAGAGCGCCCTGGCTTGCCTGGCTGGTCATTGTGGCCGAACTGTATCAGTACCAGAGTCTGGCTGAACTGTGCATTGCTTGTCATGAGTTTTTGTACTACTTCCCACGAACCTTCGGCACGATAGCTGCCAGAGCTGCGGCCACCTTTGGCCAGGTTAAGGCAAGTCAGCTCAGGCTTGAAGCGCGCACACAAGGCATCACCATAGCCACTTTTTGTCGCCATGGTAGAGTCACCCACCAGGATGATGCGGACTGCCTTGCCAGACGGAGATTCAACTTGCTTAGGCTGGCTGCAAGAGCAGACCAGCATGACACTGATCGCAGTCAAGGCGACAGAGCGAAAATATGGTTCCATGGGATATTTTTGATCTTTGCTGTAAAACGGGGCCTGCAAGCAGACCCCTTGATTTTCCTCAAGTCTAGGCAGACAAGGTCTTGTTATGCACGGTATCGCCTATCCTGACATTCTTCAGCATCAAGCCCTTGACGTTATACAGATACAGCGGGTTGGCAGCATTGGCTGGCGTGCCCAGATCGCAATCCGTGATCGTGACATTAGTGACAGGAACAATATGCGGTGCCGGTTTAGCTGTGCCGTTATAGTCGCTTGCCACTGGTCCCAATATGACTATCGCCTGATAGCAAGAGAACTTGCCATCTTTAGTAGCTACATTGGCCACTTTGACATTCGAGATATGGATGTCGGACACCACCGGTGGGCGTGTGCGCACATTGTCATTGATGGGGTCGTAGCCACAATCTATGGTGATGATGCCACCAGCCGATGTCGCCACTGACTTGTTCGGGATGACGGAGCCTGGCAAGGTCGCATAAAACGCTGGTGTCGTGCGTATGCCATTGGGCACGGTGATATTGCGCATATGCAGATTACGCAAGAAGCCACCGCGGCTCATATTGGCTTTGAGCCTGATGGCGATATTCAAGGGATCAGTTTGCCAATGGCTGTTTTCAAACACCAGGTTTTGTGCAAATACATTTTGTATGCCGCCAGACATGATGCTGCCAAAAGTCATGGCACCATGGCCGCTATGCATCTTGCAATTCTGGATCACGATATTCTGTGATGGGCCATACTGTATATCCGGCCCCTTGCCAGAATCAACTGCGATACAATCATCACCGGTATCAAAAGTAGAGTCTTCTATCAAGACATGATCGCAGGATTCAGGATCAAAGCCATCGCTGTTGGGGCCTATGCTATTGGCATAAATATTCTTCACATGGACATTGCGGCAATTCACTGGATTATGCTGCCAGAACGGTGTGTTAGTGACTTGATAGCCCTGGAACAGCACATTCGTGCAACTGATGAATTGCACCATATGTGGCCGCAAGAAATGCCCCATGCCAAACACACGCTTGTCTGCTGGCACGCGAGCCTCGGCCAGCGCCCGCAGATAGTTTGAATCACACCGCCATTTATCGCCCTCGCCTTGTATGAAGCTGGCTTCTTGCACACTTAAATGCGGCGCAACTTCTGACAAGGACATGGGGTTGAGCGGATTCAAGGAAACCTCGGTCTCGCCTTTGACATGCTTCACATAGTCACCGCCATTACCAGCCGCAATATCGCCACTGGTATTTGGTTTTTCCCTACCCTTCCAGGACCACCAGCAATAAGGACTCTCCGGGAAATCAACACCAGCCTGGCCATCCAGGATGGCAGTCCAGTCTTCGCCCGTCAGGGCAATATTGTTTTGTCCAAAAGCATAGACCATGGACGAAAAATTCAGGCAATCATTGCCTTCCCAGCGCGTCATCGATAAATTGCCATTCTTGCCGCAATTGAATGTGCCGTATTTTGCATAGTCAGCCGGATTATTGCTGAAGTAGACATGGGCACCAGCCAGCAAGTGCACATTGACATTCGACAGCAAGACTATAGGTCCGGCGCAATACCAATTGCCAGCCGGGATAACGACCCGGCCACCACCTGCCTTATGGCAAGTTGCAATGGCTTCGGCAATCGCCGGATAGCAATCTTTGCTCCCCTTGGCCGGGGTAGACAGATTGGCTTTTTCAACGAAGGAAACCCAGGCCACCGCAGGCACGACCTGGCAAGTCTCTGCACCAAAACTGGTGATGACAAAATCTTCCTTACGGAACTGTAGAGGCTTGGCAAAGCGATTGATGATGTCCTGTGCCTGTTTCCAGGGATCCTGTTTGCCAGCAGCGGCAAAAGCGCTTGCTGTCATGCCACTACCCAGCAAGAGGCCGCTGGCAGATGCGGCCTGCAAGAAACTGCGGCGTTTCATATTCGCACACATACTTACACTCATATTCATACTCAAACTGTTTTTCAGATTGCTGTTTTGCATCATGGCTCCACGTCCCCCATGTACTGGCACCCACATGGGGGATTACTTTTTTAGAAGTTATAGGTCAGACGTGCATTGAAAGCGCGGCCTATAGGGCTGGCAGCACTGCTCAAGTAGCCAAATGTGTAGCCGCTGTGATTGGTCACTGGTGGTTTGGCATCCAGCAAATTGGTGATGCCGGCTGACAGGGTCAGGTTCTTGAAGCCACGATAACTGGCAGTCAGATTCCAGACCGAGTATGGCTCGATATCCCGGAAGTATTCCGCCGCGACCAGGTTTTGGTCGTGGTAACCAGTGTTATAGTTTTGCGTCAGTTGTGAAGTCCAGTTCCCCTGGGTCCAGGACATCGTCAGCGTATGTTTCCAGCGGAAAGTGATAATGGGGAAGCTGCTGGTAGTACCATTGCTGGCGACACCAAAGCGACCTATATTCGACACATAGGCGCTGTCTTTTTCCAGTTGATTATCGAATTGCGTCAAGTAGGTACCATTCAATTCAAACTTGAAATTACCCAGCGATGTCTTGGGAATGGCATAGGCCAGCATGACGTCGATACCTGAGGCTTTTTGGCCGCCCAGGTTCATCGTGATATTCTTGATATAAGCCAGCGAGCCATCAGGATTGCGCACGAACAGGTCAGCATACTTGGTCGGGTTCAGGAAATAAACTTGCTCGGGCAAATTGGCCAGCATGTCCTTCATTTCTATATGCCAGTAATCTGCCGAGACCGTCAGGTTTTGCACAGGTTCGGTGACGATGCCCAGAGTGAAACCGCGTGAAGTCTCGGGCACCAGGTCGGCATTGCTACCGGTCTGGCGTGGCAAGGCGACATTACATACGGCAGAAGCCACCAGACCGGGCAAGGCCTTGCCTGTGCCTGCCACACCTGGCGTGCCGCCCGGGCACTGTACCGGATCATCCCATTTTGCCGCGGTCGTGGTGTTCGCGCCCGGCACACGGTAACCATAGCGGTCAAACAAAGTCGGGGCACGGAAGCCGGTATTGGCCGAGCCGCGAAACATCAGCGACTTCATCGGTTGATAACGGAAACTGGCCTTGGGATTAATGGTATTGCCAAAATCACTGAAGTGATCGTCACGTACCGCCAGGTTGAAATTCAATTCCTTGGTCACCGGAATTTCCATTTCTGCATAGGCAGCAGCGACATTGCGTGCACCCTGTCCATGCGATGGCCCAGAAGCGGCATAAGTCACCAGCGATGTGATATCAGTCTTGGTATCTTCTGTGGTATCGCGATGGAAATCCGTGCCCAGTGCCAGTGTCAGCGGGCCGCCCGCGAGTTTGCTCAACTCGGTAGAGGCAGTGAAATCCACACCGGTGAAAGTGCTGATGGAATGACGGTTCAAAGCCCCATCAACACCTATGCTTTTCAAGTAAGCTTTGCCATTGGCATCTTGCAAGCCGAAAGGATTCAGTGTGCCATTGGCTATGCCCGCCAGCAAGCCAGGGCCGTTGACATAACCCGTATCATAATAATTATCGCGCTGGCTATTGCCATAGACAAAACCCAGCTTGTAATCCCAGTTGGCGACGCGGCCTTCATCATTGACGCTGATGCGCTGGTTGACTTGCACGTCTTTGGTGGTCGCCTCGGCGAGGTCGGCGACGCTCCAGGTCACCGTCAGTGGCTCGCCTTTCAAACCTGCAACGGCAGGCACGCCACCACTGCCACCGGGATACCATTTACTGGTAGCTGGCAACAAGGCAGTGACGCCATTGGCTGCCAGGCTGGTGGTCGGGTTTTTGGTGCCCAGTATGTATTCCTGGCCACGCATGTAATCGATGGTCAGCAAATGATCATCACTGAATTTCTTGCTGCCCTTGGCATAGAAAGTTACCTGCTCATTGCCATATAACGCTGTACCATAATAACTGGCATTCAGGATACAAGTGTTTTTCGCGCCTTGTATGCTGTAGGGCCCCTGGCATCCTGTTGCATAGTAGGGGTTGGCGGCGTTTTTATTGGTGGCCGTGGTGAAATTGGCTGGCATGGCATAGCCACCACTACCCAGTGCAGGTGCACGGCCTATGCTAGTCAATAATTCTGGCGTACTGAGTTCAGCCCTGTCTGATCCCAGCAAACGGCTGCGACGGTGCGCGTCTACCGTAGCATATAAATTCCAGCCATCTTTTTCCAGATCACCTACGCCCACTGTGGCACTCAATCTTTGTTCATCGCCACCACCAGTTTTTTGCGGCTTGACAAATTGCGCAGAAATGGAATTGCCAACTACCGTGCGCTTGGTGATAAAGTTGACGACACCGCCTATGGCATCAGAACCATAGATAGAAGATGCACCGTCACGCAGGATTTCTACCCTGGCTATCGCGCTCATGGGTATCACGTCCAGATTGGCATAACCGTCAGCAATTGCTTCATTGGCTAAGCGACGGCCATTGATCAATACCAGGGTGCGGTTAACGCCCAGGCCGCGCAAATTGATATTGGTACCGGAACCGGCATTGGAGGGTGCCAATGAGGCCGACTCTGGCAAGGACATCATCAAATCTGCCAGTGTAGTCATGCCGCGCTTTTCCAGCTCTTCGCTGCTCACCATGGTGACTGGCAGGGATGCTTCGCTGGCCAGTCGCTTGATGGATGAACCAGTGACCTCCACCCTTTGCGGTTCTTGCGCCTGCGCCTGATTGACCATGGTCAATACTGCCAGCGCGATGGATGACAATACAAACACTGGCCTTTGGAATTTCTTATCGTCTTTCATTATTCAGTCTCCTCCTGTTTTTCATGGAATTCTCGTGCCCATGCTTCTGTGAGCATGGGTCACTAGTTGGAGCACCTCGCGTACTCTGTGCCACTGCGACGAAGATGAGCGCACGAAGCCCCACCGGGGTCACAGCCGGTCAAGATAGAAATTCGATTTTCGGGCTTGTTGTCATGTCCCGAGGATACAGTCGCAAATGTTTTCTTTGCTTTTCGACTTATCCATTTACCCGCTTATCCGCGTGAGAAAGTCCTGGTCACTCTTTCAAGATGGGCGCGCATGGCCTTTCTTGCTGCAGCCGGATCATGGGAAGCAATTGCCTCCAGTATGTTGCGGTGATCCGTCAGTGTTTGCTGGCGTAATTCTTCAGTCTGGAAATGCTCCTTCAATTTATGCCACAAGCGGCCACGCTGGTTCCACAAATATTCCACCGTGCCCACCAGGGCACTATTTCCCGTGGCCCTGGCAATGGATAAATGAAAATTCCTGTCAGCATTTTCATTGCTGGAATAATTGGCATGATGCTTTTCCATTTCCAGTACTGCCTTCAAGATTTCATCTATCGCAGAATCGGTTGCCACCCTGGCGGCAATTGCTGCCACTTCAGCCTCAATCAAGCGCCGCGCTGACAAGACTTCAAACGGGCCTGGCCCGCTTTCTGGTACAGCCGCCTGTTCTTCTGGCTGCTCACTGACATACACACCAGAACCGCCTCGCACTTCAATCACGCCGCCCAGCTCCAGGGCAATCAGAGCCTCGCGCAAAGAGGCACGGCTTACACTGAGCTTGCTTGCCAGATCACGCTCGGACGGCAGGCGTTCTCCGGCAGCAATATTCTCTTCCGCGATCAAGGCTTGTATCCTGTCTGCTACCAGGCGGTACAACCTGGGCTCATGAGACGACACTTCGTTCTGCGCACTATTTTTTTTCATCATGGTGTTTGCTACTCATAGAAAAGCTTGATAAAAGCAATTCGGTCAGGCCATTCTAATGTGGTCAGACCAAATATGCAATGTGGACTAGCCAGATTTTTTATTTGGTGGCATACTCGCCACAAATGTTACCTGAGGGATTATAGCGGACTCTGTCTTCCCTCCTGTAAAAAAAGAGAAATCTGAGCGTAAAAATCAGAATTTTCATAGATAAAAGTGATTTTCACATGGCAATGCCGTGATGTAACAGTCTTAAAGCGGCTCTCCGTCCAAAGACTCATGTCAATTGAATTTTGGTAAGGCCAATTTTGTGAAAATCAGATTTTTCAACAAAAATAATTCAGCTGATGTGCCTGTCTTATACCCGGACAGCCACATGTAGCAGAGATGGGGGAAAAGAAAATGACGATATCCAGCAACAGTTGGCCGCTATATATACGCATGCATGACAATGACAACGTTGCCATTGTTGCCAATGATGGCGGCTTGCCAGCAGCCACAGTCTTTCCCTGTGGCCTGGCCTTGCTGGAGCATGTCCCGCAAGGGCACAAGCTGGCATTACAGGACATTGCTGAAGATGCAGCGATTACCCGCTACAACGTCACGATAGGTTACGCAGTCCGGGCTATCCCTCAGGGCAGCTGGGTGGAAGAATCCCTGATACGCATGCCCGCCGCTCGTGAGTTGCTGGACTTGCCCATCGCCACCGTATCGGCGCCCGACACCACGCCTCTGGAGGATTACACTTTCATGGGTTACAGGAATGCCAATGGCAGTGTCGGTACGCGCAATATCCTGGCGATCACCACGACGGTGCAATGTGTATCTGGCGTGGTTGAACATGCGGTGCAACGCATCAAGGAAGAACTCTTGCCCAAATACCCGCATGTTGATGATGTGCTTGGCCTGGAACACAGCTATGGTTGCGGCGTTGCCATCGATGCGCCGAATGCGAATATCCCCATACGCACCTTGCGCAATATCAGCCTGAACCCCAACTTTGGTGGTCAAGCTATGGTAGTCAGCCTGGGTTGTGAAAAACTGCAGCCGACACGCTTATTCCCCAAGGGCAGTATCCCGATTAAAAGCGGTGATGAAGGCAGTGGCGAACCTGCGCTGGTATGCCTGCAGGATCAGGCACATGTGGGCTTCAACTCCATGATCGCTTCCATCATGAGCACTGCTGAAAAGCAATTGGCAGAACTGGATAAACGCCGTCGTGTACCCTGCCCGGCATCCGCACTGGTGGTGGGCGTGCAATGCGGTGGCAGCGATGCTTTTTCAGGAGTAACCGCCAATCCGGCAGTCGGCTTTGCCACAGATTTATTGGTGCGTGCTGGTGCAACCGTGATGTTTTCTGAAGTGACCGAAGTACGCGATGGCATAGACCAACTAACCTCACGCGCCGCCAATGCAGAAGTGGCCGCCGCCATGATCAGGGAAATGGCCTGGTATGATGATTATCTGAAACGCGGTGGCGTAGACCGTAGCGCAAATACCACGCCGGGCAATAAAAAAGGTGGATTATCGAATATCGTGGAAAAAGCCATGGGTTCCATCGTCAAATCCGGCACTTCCACGATTTCTGGTGTCTTGTCGCCCGGAGACAAGCTCACGCAAAAAGGCTTGATCTACGCAGCCACACCTGCCAGCGATTTTGTCTGCGGTACTTTACAACTGGCAGCGGGTATGAACCTCCATGTCTTCACCACCGGGCGCGGTACACCCTATGGCCTGGCCGCAGTCCCCGTCATCAAGGTCGCCACCAGGAATGACCTGGCCAGACGCTGGCATGACCTGATGGATATCAATGCTGGCAAAATCGCCAGCGGCGAAGCCACAATTGCTGACGTGGGTTGGGAATTATTCCAGATGCTGCTGGATGTCGCCAGCGGCAAGGAAACCTGGGCCGAGCACTGGAAATTGCATAATGCCCTGGTCTTGTTTAATCCGGCACCGATTACCTGATGACCGAAGTCATACATTAAGCCAGACAATCAGTCAGGCAATATGCAGCCCAAGAATTCAATCGAAAAGAGAGAAGCCCATGAATAGCACTATCACAGAAAAACCTTTTAATCGTATCTTGCTGACCGGCGCTGCCGGTGGTCTGGGCAAGGTCTTGCGTGAACGCATCAAGGCATGGGCCAATATCGTTCGTCTCAGTGACATCGCCGACCTTGGAGCCGCAGGTGAAGGCGAAGAAATCGTGCAATGTGATCTGGCCGATAAAGCTGCCGTCCTGGCACTGATGGAGGGCGTGGATGTGGTGCTGCATTTTGGTGGTATTTCTACCGAAGCCAATTTTGAAGCCATCATGCATGCCAATATCCAGGGTACTTATAATATCTACGAAGCCGTGCACAAGCATAATGTGAAGCGCGTAATCTTTGCCAGCTCCAATCACGCAGTCGGCTACTACCGCACTACCGACTACATTGATGCCGACATGCCCACCCGCCCTGACGGCATGTATGGCATCAGCAAATGCTTTGGTGAATCACTGTCGCGTTATTACTATGACCGCTTTGGCATAGAGACGGTATGCATACGCATAGGCTCATCCTTCCCGGTGCCAACGACGCGCCGCATGATGGTGACTTATTTCAGCTATGACGATTTGTTTGAATTATTGCGCTGCTCGGTCTTTGCTCCGCGCGTAGGTCATACCATCAGTTTTGGGGTATCCGACAATCCGGGTAAATGGTGGGACAATAAAAAGGCAGCTCATCTGGGCTTTCAAGCCAAGGATAGCTCTACGGCTTTTGCCCATTTATTTCCTGACAGCGGTGAATATCCTGAGCAGGATGACATCACGACTATCTATCAGGGTGGGGGATTTTTACTGACCGGCCCGCAATACAAATAAAACAGAAGGGGCAGGTTCACGCCTGCCCACCTGGCTTTATTCACCCTCAGTCAAATTGAGGAATTGATCGAGGATATGGAAGTGATCATCGAAGAACATTTCTTCCATGCCTTCGAGTTTTTCTATGCTGACCCAGGCTGCCTGCGCTGCATCATCGGCAGCGCGTATGTCAGGCAAGTGCTCGGTCTGCAAGTCAAAGAAATGGGCGTGGGTAATCGTGCGGCCACGCAGGCTGCGGCCAGGGTGGTCAAACACTTTCACATCGACCAGTGAATGCTCAAGAGTCGATGCCAGCACGGCCAAATTGGTTTCTTCAAACAATTCACGTATCGCCCCCTGGAACAAGCGTTCATTTTGATCCAGGAAACCACCTGGCAAGGCCCACAAACCCTTACCTGGAAAACCACCGCGTTGCACCAGCAAGATATGGCCTGCTGCCTTGACCACGGCATCCAGGGTCACGAACATCGGTGCATAGGGTGCTGGCTTCCATGACTCATGATAGGCCAGCAATTGTGCATGTTCTTTCACCAGCACGGCATAGTGCGGCAAGATACCCCAGGCTTTCAGGTATTGCCGTATACTCAGCGGCAGGTAATGCGCGATCACATCGAGTGAGACACGCATGTCCTCGGCTTCAAACAATACCCGACGTATGACAGTGGCATCGATCGCCAGCAATTGCTCCGCCGCTACCAATTGCCACTGCGGGAAACGGTTCAGGTAATAACTGGAGGCATCCTTGAAATGACCTATCAGGGCTATTCGCTTTGCATAAGGAAAATGTCTTTCTACTTTGCCACGCACGGCGGTCGCCCAGCGTGCATCATCGTAGTAATCACGCACGGCGATATACGAAACCCGGTCACGGTCAGTCGGCGACAGAGTGGCATTGATCATGTCTGCCCGCTCTTGCCAGGTAAAAGGGTTCTTGGTACTGCGCGCATGGAAAGAAGAACCCAGTATGATGACCACTTCTTCGGCAGTTTCCAGTGCCAGTTGCAAGAGCGTGGCATGGCCATTATGAAAAGGTTGAAAGCGTCCTATCAGTACTGCAACGTCGATTTGCATGGATGACTTCATAAAATAATACTGTGATTAATCTTAATTGCTGTACTTTGCCGCAATCGGCATCTGCCGTCCACTACCAAATGCACGTGCGCGCACACGGATGATGGGTGGCGCCTGGCGACGCTTGTATTCATTACGCGCCACCATGCCTATGATGCAGCTCAGGCTTTTCTGACCAGCTTCTGTCTTTTGCAATTGTTCTACAAAAGCCTGTGCTTTAGTAAATTCATGTACAGGCAGACGCTTGCCTTCTATATGCCATTTCAGCATTTCATCGAGCTCATCATACGGTGGCAGGCTGTCGGTATCAAGCTGGTCTGGTGCCAGCTCGGCTGATGGCGGCTTGGTCAAGACATCTTGCGGGATAATTTCACGCCCGGCTATATTATTGACATGCTGCGACAAGGCATAGACTTCTGTCTTATACAAATCACCTATCAAACCCAGGCCACCATTGGTGTCACCATACAGGGTACAGTAACCCACCGATATTTCACTCTTGTTACCAGTCGTCAGCAAAAGTGCGCCAAAGGCATTAGAGTATTCCATGAGTATGGTGCCGCGTATGCGTGCCTGCAAATTCTCTTGCGTCAGGCCACGCAAGGGGGAGGCAAATGCCGTTTCAAAGCCTTTGGCATATTGCTCTACCAGACTCAGTATGGGATGCGTGTACAGTTTGACTTGCAGGTTGTCGCATAGCTTGGCCGAGTCGGAGACTGAACCTGTGCTTGAATACGCCGATGGCATAGTGATGGCTATAACATTTTCTGCACCCAGTGCCTGCACTGCCAGGGCAATCGTCAGTGCCGAATCTATACCGCCAGACGAACCAACCACCACTTGTTTGAAACCGCAACGGCGCGCATAGTCTTGCAGTCCCAGCACGATCTGGCGACGGGTGAATTCTGGCACGGATAAGCCTGTGCTATCCGGCTTGCTCAGTGCAGTACCATCTATTGCAGAGAACTGCGTATTTGCAAATCCCAGTAACTGAAAATCTTCTTCAAAGCGCGCCGCTTCAAACGTCACGCCATGATCAGGTGTGACCGCAAATGAAGCACCATCAAACACCAGTTGATCCTGGCCACCCACCTGGTTTACATACAGCAGGGGCAATTGATGATGGGCTGCGGCCTTGGCAAACATTGCATGTCTTTGCTGACGCTTGCCTATGTCCGATGGGCTGGCATTGATGCTGATGATCAAATCAACCTTGGCGGCAGTCAGGGCATTGAAGGGATTGACCTGATAATCATGTTCTTCATCATTCCAGCCATCTTCACACACCATGAAGCCCAGCTTGTGCCCGGCCACATCGAGTGTGCTGGCAACTTCCTTGCCGGGTTCAAAATGACGGCGCTCATCGAAGATGCCATAAGTGGGCAACAATTGCTTATAGTATTCAGCAACGATCTCGCCATTGCGTATCGCCAGCAAGGCATTATGCAAAGCCTTGCCCTGGCCCTTGTTTGGACGCACGGTCCCTATCACACTGACGAGATTGGGGTAATCCCTGGAAGCCTGCATGATATTGGCCAGGGCCTGTTCTGCCTTGGTCAGGAAAGCGCTGTCCTCGAGCAAATCGCCGGGGTAATAGCCACAGACACAGAGTTCGCTGAATACAGCGACATCGGCATTTTCCGCCGCAGCTTTTTGCATATGACTGATGATGGCGGCACAATTGCCAACAAAATCACCCACCATATAATTTAATTGCGCAACTGCCATTTTCAACATGATGAAAGTCCTGAGTTCAACTTGGTTTACATGAGCGGATGATTAAAAACCTGGCGCATATAGGCGAGAAAGGTTTCATCGGTACACAAGGTCTTGCCTGCAGAGTCAGATAATTTGGCAACTGGCTGGCCATTGCAAGACTTGAGTTTCATGACGATATTCAAAGCCTTGATGCCAGTGTCATTCGTCAGGTTGGTGCCTATGCCAAAGCCGGTCATGGTGCGGTCCGCAAAATGGCGGTACAGGCTGAAGGCCGTTTCCAGATCCAGTCCATCAGAAAACACCAGGCGTTTGGTATGGGTATCTATGCGCAGTTTGGCGTAATGTGCCAAAGCCTTCTCGCCCCAGATGACCGGGTCGCCAGAATCATGGCGCAAGCCATCAAACAGTTTGGCAAAGTAGAGGTCAAAGTCAGACAAGAAGGCATCCATGCCGACCACATCAGTCAAAGCAGTCCCCAGATCACCACGGTATTCCTGCACCCAGTCTTCTAGAGCCGCCTTTTGGAAATCACGCAGGCGCACACCAAAGGATTGATAAGACTGCAGATATTCATGGGCCATCGTCCCTATAGGCACCAGCTTGTGTTTCCTGGCCAGATAGACATTCGATGTCCCCTTGAAGAATTGTGGCACTTCACGCGCCAGTGTAGCAACCACTTCATCATGCCATTCACCAGAAAACCGCCTGCGCAAACCAAAGTCAAAGAATTCAAAAGGATGCGCTTTTGGTGCTTCTTTTCCAAACTCACGGATTTGCTCTATCTTGGTGGCCAGTCTGCGTCTGCCTTCATCCAGGGTATCTGCTGTTTGCAAGCGACGGAAATATAATTCATTGACGATATGCAGCACAAAAATTTCATAGCCCATGACATGCACTTGCGGCCCTGTTGCAACGATCTGCAAATGATCGCCATCGGTGCTGATCTTGATGAATTTACGCTGAAAATGAAAGACAGTTAAAAAGTCAGTGAAGTCGCTTTTTATAAAGCGCAATGAGCGCAGGTAATCGAGCTCATCTTCAGTAAAATTCAACGCGCATAAGTGATCGATTTCACGCTCTACATCAGCCTTCAATTCTGCCAGTGGATAAGCCGTGGTATTGCGGCAAACGAAAGCATATTCAGTCTGGGCATTCGGATGGCTATGTAGCAGGGCTTGCCACATGGTGAATTTGTATAAATCAGTTTCCAGCAAACTTTGAACTACGGGTTTCATATTTTTCTTTTCCAGTATCACTTAAAGACTGCTGCAAGATGAAGCATGACCAGCAAGTAGGGTGCGCCATGCGCACCATTGTTTGCCGTATCCACAAGCAAATCTCAACTCTCGTTTTTTGAAAAAGGGACGGTGCGCGCGGCGCACCCTACACATTTATCTTTTTGCAGCCTCTACACATTCGCCAACAACTCAGGCAAGACATCTGCCATCTTAGCAATCTGTACACCCCTGGCAGCCATATCGCGTACAAAGCGTTCAAACTGCGCATCAAAGCCAGTGACTGCACTCATGCAATCAGTCACCAATACCAGCTTATGTAAATCGGTCGCGGCAAGATTTTCTACCAGATGCTCAGTAGTCGCCTTGACGCAATGGCTGCCTGCTTCGCCAGTAATATACACACGGTCAGCCTTGCTCAGTTCTGTAATCAATTGCTGGTTCAATTGTGTATCCGGGTCACTGTCATCTGGCACTTCTGCTTTCACGGCTGAATAATGCTCAGTCCAGGGATTGGAACCCTTGTTGATCTTGTTGACCACGCCGAGCTGTTTTTCTTCCCAGGCATTATAGGCTGCACGCACATCGGCATGCACATTTTGCCCCCAGGAGCCAATTTCGCAATGGACCGGCCATATCATGAGTTGATAACGTCCCTCTGCTTCCAGCGCATCCAGATAAGCCAGGGCACGCGGCAAAGCCTCAGGCTGGCGCGGCAGATATTCACCAGCGCGTACCGCAGTAGCAGATATGCTGGTGAAAGGAGTGACTGTCGCGCCCTCCCCTGTCTTCCAGAAAGTAGGATGAGCGATATCATAGCGATGATGCGCATCCAGGGTGATGCTGATGCCACTGATGCCATCTGCACCTTTATTAATCAGCTCAGCCACGCGCAGCATATCAGCATGAGCACCAGGCACAGGCAGGGATGGCGACAATACCTCAGCAGTATGCACATCTCGCGCCAGATAAGCAGGCGGCAAATCACAGAAATCATTTTGCGGATCAATAATGAGGACTTGCAAATTACGTTTCATGATATTTCCTTTTCTTTTGAAGCTGATTCTATTCTAGGCTACTTAGTTATTTTTTGCAACTAAGTTAAAATATATTCTGTTTTTTCTGCTAGCGAGCCAGACAACATACGTTAAATTTAAAAATAAGTTATTTATTTTCAATAACTTAGCATAAATCCCTGGCTACTCCTTCACTCCGACTTCTTGGCTCGGCAATTACAATTCGTTGCAAATTCGAAGACTGATAGCCTGCTACTGCACCCATCACCCACTACATTTAATTTCCGCACTGATAACACAAGAGTTTTTGCGATTAATTTTCTCGTATCCTTGCAAGAAAACAACAAGATCATCATCTTAGTTAATTTTTGAAACTATCTTAGTTGATTTAAATAACTAACTTGGTTTATAGTGCAATTAATCCTGAAATACAGGTAACTCATAACAAGAAAAATAAAATGGAAATAACTCAATCTCAAAAAAACTTCAGCAAATTCCTCAGCTATGTATTGCGCCACCAACCTGATTCCATAGGCATTACACTGGATGAACAAGGCTGGACAGAAATAAATAACTTGATGAGCCAGGCGGCCAAGCATGGCAAGCGTTTCAAATTGGACGACTTGCATGAGGCAGTACGCACTTCTGACAAGCAGCGCTTCGCCATCAGTGAAGATGGTTTGAGTATCCGTGCCAATCAGGGGCATTCAGTCAAGGTCGATCTGGCCTTGCCGGTGACCGTGCCGCCTGATGTTTTGTATCATGGTACAGCCAGCCGTTTCATCGCATCCATCATGAAAGAAGGGCTACGCCCAGGCTCACGTCATCATGTGCATTTGTCGACTACCATAGCAACTGCACGTACTGTAGGTGCAAGGCATGGTGCACCAGTGATCTTACAAGTCATGGCGCAGCAAATGCATGCGGATGGCTTCCAGTTTTTTGTCTCAGCGAATGGCGTATGGCTATGTGACAATGTACCAGCTAAATATTTGATCAGGATGAGTGATGACAAGTAAACGACCACATCATAATACTTACTGGGTAAAGCCAGGACAGTTACTGGCGGGTGAATATCCTGGTGCTTTGGATGATGAAACTGCGGCTATCAAGCTGGAGCAATATCTTGACTGTGGTGTCGATTATTTCATCGACCTGACAGAACAAGATGAATTGCATCCCTATGCAGCTTTGCTGATGAAGCTGGCTGCTGAACGAGGTATGCAAGTCCAGCATCATCGCTTTGCCATACCAGATCGCAGCACTCCGTCTTCAACAAAGCTTATGCAGGATATCTTGCATTCATTGCGTGAAGCGCTGGCAAAGCAACATACAGTGTATGTGCATTGTTTTGGCGGTATAGGCCGCACCGGCACTGTCATAGGCTGCTACCTGACAGAACAGCATCAGGACTCAAAAGCAGGCTTGCAGGAACTGGCGCAATTATGGCAGCAAATGGAAAAGAAGCGCTACTGGCCTGAAACACCGCAAACCACAGAACAGCATGCCTGGATATTGGCCTGGCCTGTAGATAGTTTAGGAAAAACATGAATACGCTGGAAGAATTATTGCAGCATGTGAGCGAAGGAAAGCAGTTTGACTACCTGCATTTCTGGGGTCATAAACAACGCGGTTTACAGCCAGACAAGGCTTGCTTCAGTCAATGGTTTGTTGCGCCGTTTGAGATCGATGGCATCACCTACCCCACGGCTGAACATTATATGATGGCTGGCAAGGCCAGGCTATTTGATGACACTATCGTGCTTAAGGAAATACTGGTCACCAGCAATCCTGACATGGTGAAGCGCCTGGGCAGGAAGGTGAAAAATTATGATGAATCAGCATGGCTAGAACATCGCTACCAGATTGTGGTCAATGGCAATTATGCGAAGTTTTCACAAAACCAAAAACTAAAGCAATATCTGTTGAGTACCGCAGACAAGATCATAGTCGAAGCCAGCCCACTGGACAAAATCTGGGGCATAGGTCTGGCGCAAGATCATCCCGACAGCAATAAGCCGCTGCTCTGGCAGGGATTGAATCTGCTGGGCTTTGCGCTGATGGAAGTCAGGCGCAGACTATGCGCTGAACATAAATATTAAAAATGAAATTTGAAGCTTATAAAAAACAAATAGAGCAATGGCCAGACAATGGCAAGCACATCATGGCGCAATTTGATGAGGATGGCATTATCGTCTATCAGGCATATTCTGATGCCATCGCCGACTTTGCAGTTAAGCACCAATATTTTGGTGGAGCATTCAGCTATACGCGTATGAGCTGGATCAAGCCAAATTTTTTATGGATGATGTTTCGCTCTGGCTGGGCGCAAAAACCTGGGCAAGAACGTGTACTGGCTATACGCATCCGGCGCAGCTTTTTTGATGAAATTTTATCGCAGGCCATTCCATCATCTTTTGCAACCTCAGAATTTCTCACAAAAGACGCATGGAAGCAGGCGATAGAAACCTCAGACGTGCGTTTGCAATGGGACCCCGATCATGACCCTGCTGGCAACTGCGTTTCACGGCGTGCCTTGCAATTAGGCTTGCGTGGCGAAATGCTTGCCCGTTATGGAAAAGGAGAAATCCTTGAAATTATGGATGTCACACCGTTTGTATTACAGCAGTTTCCACATATAGATCGGCAAGAGCAATTGTTGACACCTAGCGAATCCATTTATCGTTCCTGTATTTAATACGCCAGACACATTTCACATGCACGCTGTGCATGCGAATCATGCAAAAATGTCGTTTGAATACCATCTCAGCATCCGTTTAAATACCCATAGACGACAGCCCTGCACTTACCATCCGGAAGCTTGGCTACGTCGTAATATGCCGGAGGTAATATGGATTTATTTACTGAGCGTCAGCGCGGATTCTCACTGGCAATCGCTATGCAGGGCAGCAGCTATGTGCTGGTTCCCATGAGCTATGTTTTACCTGGCCAGCAGCGACCTGTCAGCTATACCTTTGAACCACCGCCAGGCATACCCTGGGAAAACGCCACTTACGATTTGCGTGAAGTTGCGATACATGACGCACGCCAGGCTGAACAAGAACCCGCGCTGGAGCACGAGGGCTTTGAATTGTGGGATGCGCCTACGTCCGTCAAGAACTTCATGGATCATGAAGAAGTCAGGTCAGACTACTATCAGGAAGCGCGTGAACTGGCGCTGGCAGTCACGGGTGGCAGACAGGCCTACGTCTTTGATCATCTCGTCAGGCGACGTGAACCCAGGCAAACCACTTTATCCTTTGGCAAGCGTGCCGAGAATGGCCTGGCAGCAGCCAATGGTCGCATCCATAATGACTACACCGAGCAATCCGGACAAAAGCGTTTGGCTCTAGTGATCAGGAACATGGAAGTGATGGCACAGATACGGCGCTATTGCATCATCAACATCTGGCGCCCCACCCACAATACCGTGCTGGATACGCCACTGGCAGTGTGTGATGCGCGCACTGTCCGGCAATCGCATTTGCTGACTTGCGATGTCAAATATCCTCATCGCACAGGAGAAATTTATCTGTCCAGGTTTTCACCCAGGCATCGCTGGTCTTACTTCGCTGAAATGCAGCCGCATGAGGCACTGATTTTCAAGCAGTATGATAGCCAGTTCAGTGGTGTCTCGCGCTTTACGCCACATGCTGCATTTGATCATCCACATGCACCGGCTGATGCGCCGCCAAGAGAAAGTATAGAACTACGCTGCCTGGTGGTATTTTAAAAAGGAAATCAAGATGGATACTCCTATTACCACCATGCCTGTCATTGATTTTTGGTTTGAGTTTGGCAGCAATTACAGTTACCTGAGTGTCATGCGCATAGAGCAGGATGCGGCCAAGGCCGGCGTCAGGGTACGCTGGCAGCCGTTCTTGCTTGGCCCCATCTTCCAGGCTTTTGGGTGGAACACTTCACCTTTTGTATTACAAGAATCCAAGGGCGCATATGTCTGGCTGGATATGGAAAGACAATGCCGAAAATATGGCTTGCCCTGGAAAAAACCTGGCAATTTTCCGCGTTCCGCCATCTTGCCATTAAGAGTCGCGGTGTTGGCTGCAGAACAAAGCTGGATGGCAGAATATTGCCGTCGCATCATGCAAATGAATTTTGCACATGATCGCGATATTGATGACAAGGAAGTAGTGACTGCGGTGCTGAATGACATGGGCCTGCCAGCGGCAGAAGTTATCGCACAGGCGCTCAGTGATGAAAACAAAATGAAGCTGCGCACGCAAACTGAGCTGGCCATGAGCAAGGGCATATTTGGCGCACCGACTTTCTTTGTAGGAGAGCAGATGTTCTGGGGTAATGACAGGCTCGATGATGCACTGCGTTTTTGCAATGATCTATTGCAATGACTTATTGACTCATCCTGATGCCTGAGCCTTGGTCTTGCTGGCCTCGCTGAGTAACCAGTCTTTAACCTGCAGTGCATCCGCACTGAGCCCGGCATCCGAGACCAGCAGCCAGTAAGCAAAGCCATGTTCACCCTGGCGCTTGCCGGGTGTCAATGTCATCAGCCTGCCATCGGCGATGAAGTCCTGTATCAATTCTAGCCGCCCCAGTGCTATGCCCTGGCCAGCAACTGCTGCCTGTATCAGTTGATCATATTGATTGAAATGCAGGATGCCGCGCGCCCTGGCTGCCTGCATATCCTCTTTGCTAAGCCAGTCGTACCACGAGAGCCAGTCTTTTTTTGATTCTTCAAATTCCAGCAGCGGCCATTGCAATGCCAGCTTGCCGTTCTTTTTGTACTTCATGCCCAGCGATGGATGCGCTACGGGAACGATGGTTTCATCGAACAGGCGTATCGCATCTGCAGGTACGGACTGGGCGTTGGTATAACGTAGCGCCAAGTCTATGCCATCCTTATTCTGGTCTATGATTTTATTATTGGCTGAAATGCGCACATCAATAGATGGGAACAGTTTTTGAAATGCATTCAACCTGGGCAATAACCACAAACCCGTCAAGCCTATGCTGGCGCTGATGGTGACTGGCCTGACTGGTTTGGCCTGCGATTGCACAAGAATATCACCAGCGATATCCTGTAACTGCTGCAAGGCAGCGTCAGCGCTGCGGAACAGGCGTTCACCTTCTGCGGTGAAAGCAATACTGCGATAGCCGCGTACCAGCAAGGCTATGCCTAGCTGCTGTTCCAGTGCCTGTATCTGGCGACTGACCGCAGACTGACTCAGGCACAGTTCATCCGCCGCCAGTGTGATGCTCATGTGGCGGCCTACTGCAACAAAGCCCCTGAGCTGGTCAAGAAAGGCCAGTCTGGAAAGTGGTAATGACATTCCCATCGTGCATGTCAGTAGTGAATTAAATAGCGACTTTATTGCAGTATGGTCTTAAGATCAAGCTGCTGTTGCCACCTTGATGCGACCTTCCTGAATCGACAAGGGCTGCGTCCGAATGAACAGACTCAATAATGCAGTCAATACGCCACCAGCGATCAGGAAGAGATAGACATAGCGGAATTGCTGCAGATTCTGCACCTGTCCACCCAGTATGGTCACGGTGAAAGCCACGCCCAGGGCAGAGCCAAACTGGCGTACTGCCTGGTTGACCGCACTCCCCACACCAAAGCGTTTTGCAGGCAGGCGCGCAACGGCTGCGCCTGAAAGCGATGGCAACACCAGGCCTACCCCTATGCCACTGAGCAGCATGCCGGGTAGCCATACTGTAAGATAATCAGCAGTCGGGCTGGTGTTCAGGTAAAACCATAAGCCGCTCAAGGCATAGATCAAACCACCTGCCACCAGCAAGGGTTTGTGCCCATAGCGTGCGACGTAACGGCCTGAGATAATCGCTACCGGCATGACCATCAAAGGCCCCGGAGTAATGCCAAATCCCGCCTTGGTCAGGCCGTAATGCCAGATCGCGGTCATGAACAAAAAGAAGCTTAGGAACATGGCAGTAAACGCTGCACCAAATACCAGGGTGGCAGCATTCACAAAGCGATAATTCCTGTCCTCGAACAAGCTCAAATCGACTGCCGCATGTGGCTTGCCTTTGGCCCAAAAGATAAAGACAAGAAGTATTGCCACACCAGCGCTGATGGTGGCAAGAGTCGCGGGTGCCAGCCAACCCCAGCTATCGGACTGGACTATGCCCAGTATCAGCAAGCCACTGCCTGCGATCAGCAAGAATACGCCTGGCCAGTCAAAGCGGTGACCGGTTTCCAGGTTGCGCGATTCTGACAGGCTTAGCGCGGCTCTGATCATGGCGACAATACCTATGGGGACATTGATCAAAAATGCCCATTGCCAGTTGATGCTCTCGATAATGAGCGCACCCACGCTAGGCCCAACCGCCGCCGCCAGTGCAGCAACCGCGCCCCACAGGCTGACGGCGATGGCACGCTTCTCGATAGGAAAAGCCTGCAATACCAGTGCCAGTGAAGTCGGTGTCAGCAAGGCGGCACCAATAGCTTGCAAGACACGGAAGAAGATCAACATGCCCGTACTGCCAGCCACGCCGCACAAACCGGATGCCAGGGTAAATATACCCACGCCGAGTATAAACAGGCGCTTGCGCCCCAATAAATCTGCCAGCCGACCGGCAGGCACCAGCAACGCGGCATATACGATGGTGTAAGCATTGAGCACCCAGGACAACTCACTGGGTCGAACATCCGGGAAGGCATGGCGCAGCGCGGGGAAGACGGCGAAGCCTATGGTGGCATCGAGCGATACCAAAAATACGGCAACGCTGGCCAGGGCGAAAGTAGGCCAGGGGCTGAGGTTTTTCATGATTTTTCTCCGGCATCTTCGGTGTCTTGAACTTTTCCAACAATCGCAGCGACGATGTTTTTAATAATGAAGCTCACTGCCGCTGCATAAATCTCTGGCGTGCGCAAGATGCGTCTGTGTCCAGTTCCAGCGCAAGCCACCAGGCTGGCTTGCGGCCAGGCAGCAGCCAGTGCCTGGCTTTCGGAATAGGGCATTTCTTTATCTTCAGGATCATGCATGATCAGGGCCGGGTGGCGCATGCCGTGCTGCAGTTGAGACAGATCCATGGAAGACAGCGGTGCGCCTATGCTGCTTGCCAGCATCTCTTCCAGCTGTATTGTCGCTGCCTCATCCAGGCCACCTGCCCTGGCGGCGTGCTGGAATACCCGTGTCAACGAAGCCGGACCGCACAGATGGACACTGGCCTTGACTTGCACACCTTGCGCAAAGGCATACAGGCTGGCGGCTGAACCTACGGAATGGGAGATAGTGGCTGTCAGCGGCCCGATATGCTGGGCAAGCGCAACGACGGCCTTGCCATAATCAAGCACATTGCTCGTTTCACCTGGCGATGCACCGTGAGCCGGTGCATCCAGCGCAGTCACGCCAAAACCGGCTTGCAGCAAAGGGGCGACAAAGCCAGCCATATGGCTGGCCCGGCTTTCCCAACCATGCAGGAGCAAGACTTGCGGCCCCTGCCCCCAGGTCCAGGCACGCAATTTCAGACCGGCATAAGGAATACTGACTGGTCGCGCTTTTATCAATGCCTTTTTATCATCCTCAGTTTCTTGCTGCCTTTGCGGCTGGGTAAATGCCTGCAGGATCATGTTCATGATGGGATCAATGACTTCTTTGCCTGGTGTATTCATGCTGCCCTCCAAATTAGATGACGATTATAATCCAATAGATGTTGATTATCATCTAAAATAGAGATTCATGTCAAACTTGGCCAAAACAGTCATAAAAAGAAAATCTTGGCCCCTAGATTTTTGAGGAAAAAATAATGAGAACTACCCGCGAACAAGCTGCGCAAACCCGCGAGCGCATCGTAGAAACCGCTGCCCGCCTGTATCGGGAACATGGCATCAATGGCATAGGCGTGGCCGACCTGATGAAAGAAGCCGGGCTCACGCATGGTGGTTTTTACAAGCACTTTGAATCCAAGGAAGCCCTGATAGCCGAAGCCTGCAATACCGCACTGGAAACCACTCGGACAGAACTGCTACGCAAGACAGAACTGGTCAGCAACGAGGAAGCCATCGCCAGCCTGGTGCATACCTATCTGAGCCTGGCGCACAGTGAACATCCAGGACATGGTTGTGCGATTGCGGCACTGGGGGCAGAAGCAGCACGCGGCGAGGCGGCGAGCAAAGAAGTGATGGCGCAAGGTGTAGATGAATTACTGATATTGATCACCAGACAGTTGCAACGATCCGGGGCAAAAGATGATGCCACTACCGCCCATGGCGTCTTGTCTTCATTGATAGGTGGATTACTGTTATCGCGCATGATGGATAGCCCGGCGAAATCCAGGGCGGCATTGCGTGACACTAGTGAGTTTATATTGAAAGCGGTACAGAAATAACAAAGAAATAAAAAAGCCTGCCCCTTCTTCAAGGGACAGGTGGTGCCTTAAAACGATTTACTTCATTTGCGAATTTTATTTACGAATTTCACTTACGATTATTCGCCAGCCTGCGTACCACAGCCAGCAAGCGATCTATCTCTTCACAAGTATTGTAGAAAGCAAACGAAGGCCGTACCGTTGCCTCCAGACCAAAGCGACGCAAGATGGGTTGGGCGCAATGATGGCCGGAACGTACTGCGATTCCCTCTTCATTGAGCGCCTTGCCTACTTCTGCCGTTTCATACCCTGCCAGCACAAAAGACGCGACACTGGCTTTTTGATGCGCGGTACCGACCAGGCGCACGCCAGGTATGCTTTTCAGACCATGCGTTGCATATTCCAGCAAGGCATGTTCATACAGGGCGATATTTTCCAGGCCTATGCGCTCGACATAATCAAGCGCGGCTCCCAAGCCGACGGCATCAGCGATATTGCCAGTGCCAGCTTCAAAGCGTGCCGGTGCTGGCTGATAACGGGTATGCTCGAAAGTCACATCTGCAATCATATTGCCACCGCCCTGCCAGGGTGGCAGTTGTTCCAGCAAGGCCTTCTTGCCATACACCACACCTATGCCAGTCGGGCCAAATATCTTGTGGCCAGAGAAGACATAAAAGTCGGCATCCAGCGCCTGCACATTCACGCGCAGATGGGACACGGCTTGCGCCCCGTCTATCAGCACGCGGGCACCAGCGGCATGGGCCAGGGCCGTGATCTCGTGCACAGGTGCGATAGTACCCAGGGCATTGGATACTTGGGTTACTGCCACCAGACGGGTCTTGCTGTTCAGGAGTTTGCGGTACTCATCAAGCAAGACCTGGCCACTGTCATCCACAGGAATGACGCGTATGACCGCGCCCTTCTCAGCCGCCAGTTGTTGCCAGGGTACGATATTGGCATGATGCTCCAGCTCAGAAACGATGATCTCATCACCCGCAGCTATGAACTTCTTGCCAAAGGTTTGCGCGATCAGATTGATACCTTCAGTCGCGCCACGTACAAAGATGATTTCCTGTTCAGTGGCAGCACCCAGAAACCTGGCTACCTTTTTGCGGGCAGACTCATAAGCATCGCTGGCACGTGCCGCCAGTTCATGCGCCGCTCTATGTATATTTGAGTTTTCATGCTCATAAAAATAACTGATACGATCTATCACCGACTTTGGCTTGTGCGTGGTGGCTGCATTATCAAACCACACCAGTTGCTTGCCATTGACACGCTCAGCCAGGATAGGGAAATCCCTGCGCACGGCATTGATGTCAAAGGGTGCCGCCAGTGATGGATTCGCTGCCCTTGGTGCCTGATCCCAGTAGTCTTGCTCGCCTTGCTGGAAATAATACGCGGGCTGTGTAGCACTGCCACCGGCTTGCTGTGCAGGTGCAGACGTGGCCGACGTAGCTGGATACAGCTCGCCCAGTATGCGTTGCAATTGCTCCTGTCCAGGCACATTGAAAGCACTCGCCCCAGCCTGCTTGCCTGTGCCCTGGGCAGCAAGATTGTCCAGATTATTGTCAGCAATTGGATAACCGTGCTCTTGCCCGACAAAATAATAGGGTGTGCTGGAACTGGCACCACCTGCTTGCGGGCGAGATGGCGCTATGCTGCTACCAGCATTTTGTGGCACGCCACTGGCAGAGACAAAAGGCTGGCTTTGTACCGAGCTGCTATCGTGCACAGGCGTATGCGCCGACGGTGGTGCTTCAGGCGTATTGCCCTTGCTAAAGCCCGGCAAGAATTGCGCCGCTGCTTGCGCCGCACCTGGCACCAGTGCAAAAAATTCTGCTGCCATCTGGTTCAGCACGGCTTCATCTGGCAAACCCGAATTCGCCGCGCCAGTATTATTTATAGGTGTCAGGATAGTCATGATATTTACCTATCTCTACGTCATCGAGAACAGCCACTGCATCATCTGTCAATACTGCCAACGAGCAGTACAGGGAGATGAGATAAGAGGCAATCGCATTGCGGTTGATGCCCATGAAGCGCACCGACAAACCAGGGCTTTGTTCGCCAGCCAGGCCAGGCTGGAACAAGCCAACCACACCCTGGCGTTTTTCACCAACACGCAACAGGATGATTTTTGTTTTTCCATCTTCGATAGGTAATTTGTCAGACGGCACCAGTGGCACGCCGCGCCAGGTCAGGAATTGCGAACCGAACAGGCTGACTGTCGGTGGTGGCACACCACGGCGCGTGCATTCACGGCCAAAAGCGGCAATCGCCAGCGGGTGAGCGAGGAAGAAGCCAGGCTCTTTCCAGACCTTGGTCAGCAAATCGTCAAGGTCATCCGGTGTAGGTGCACCGGTCAGGGTGGAGATGCGCTGATCGTCATGCACATTGGCCAGCAGACCATAGTCAGGATTATTGATGAGTTCGCTTTCCTGCCTTTCCTTGATGGTTTCTACGGTCAGACGCAATTGTTCCTTGATCTGATCATGCGGGCTGCTGTACAAATCAGAGATACGCGTATGTACGTCCAGCACGGTGGCGACCGCATTGAGGAAATACTCGCGTGGCTGTTCGTCATAATCAACAAAGGTTTGCGGCAATTCAGATTCATCACGCTGGGAGCAGGCTACCCGCACATCCTTGGGATTTTTTACCTTGTTGAGACGGTAGATACCTGCCTCTACCGGCAACCATTGCAACAGATGCACCAGCCAGCGTGGCGAGATGGTGGATAACTGTGGAACGGTCTTGGTCGCGTTTGCTAACTGCCTGGCGGCATTGTCGCTGAGGGCGAAATTACCCGCAGCTACTTCATTGCTTACATCTGTCATTACTCTACTCCATTAAAGTCAGTGTATCGAAAAAATAAACATGAACAGGCGTGCGGGGATAAGCAACCGTGTTATGTAGTTCACGGCTGTTTATCTGAAGCTCACTTATTCAAACCAAAGAAACGGGATTTTGCTGTTCGTGCCGCAAGCTGGCCTGACTGACATGGCTGCCTGCCGCCACATCGCTGGTCACCCAGACATTGCCACCGACAATGGCACCGCGGCCTATGGTGACGCGACCCAGTACCGTAGCACCGGCATAAATCACCACATCATCTTCAACGATGGGGTGACGCGGTAAACCTTTTTGCAACTTGCCATCATCATCGCTGGGGAAGCGTTTTGCCCCCAGCGTAACGGCCTGGTAAATACGCACACGCTGGCCTATGACGGCAGTTTCACCTATCACCACACCGGTGCCATGATCGATGAAAAAGCCCGCACCTATGCTGGCACCAGGGTGGATATCTATACCGGTCTGGCCATGGGCAATCTCGGCTACGATGCGCGCCAGCAGTGGCACGCCTAGCTGGTACAGTTGATGGGCAATACGGTGATGTATCATCGCCAGTATGCCGGGGTAGCACAGCAAGACTTCATCTACCGTGCGCGCTGCAGGGTCACCCTGATAGGCTGAGATGACATCACTGTCCAGCAATGAGCGTATGCCGGGCAGGGCGCGGGAAAATTCACGCACTATCGTCAGGGCACGGTCATCGATATGCAGGCCTTCTTCTTCGTGATAGCGTGAGGCATAGCTAAGTTCCAGCCTGACCTGGCTCAACAAAGAATGCAGGACAGTATCAAGGGTATGGCCTACATAAAAATCTTCACTCTCTTGCCGCAATTCAGGCGGCCCCAGGCGCATGGGGAAGAGTGCGCCACGCAGGTCATTGAGGATTTTTGCCAATGCATCGCGCGATGGCAATTCCCGTCCGCCAGGTTCTGCTGATCTTTGCTGGCGACGCCGCCAGGCATGGCGCACTACTGCCAGTTCGCTGACAACCTGCTCTATGCCGAATAGCGAGGCGCGTATCTCTTTAGTCTGTTGCAATGCTTGTCCCATGATGCTCTGCCTTTTCAACGCTTCAATTACTTCAATCTTGTACCCAGGGCAGCTTGTGGAAACGCCAGCCGCCGCTATGCCCACGTTGCTGCGATTCATCCAAGTCACCTTCAAAACCCTGTTCTATATTGAAGACATTTGGCAAACCAGCCTGGCTGGCGGCTTCGGCTGCCAGTGCAGAACGCTTGCCGCTGCGACACAGCAGCAAGACCACGGCCTGCTTGTCCTTGAGTTTGCCTTCCAGCTCTTTGACAAAGCGGGGGTTGCGCGTCAGGGCAGTGCCTGTCGCCCAGGGCACATGCACGCTGTCTGGCAGATGGCCAACGAATTTGCGCTCTTCATTACTACGTACATCAACAATCACCGCCAGGCCTTGCTGCAGCAATTCCCAGGCGTCCGTCGGGGAAACGCTGCCAGCAAATGGCAAACCAGCGTCTTTGGCGCGCTGGCGAGCAGCAGTCAATATCAGTGGTTCAGTGTGGTTCTCGATAAGTGGGGAAGCTGTCATACACGTTCTCTGTATTGATGTTTTTCGTCACAGAGATTGAATGTACAGAAATTACCTAAGGCAGAAAACGAATAAAAATGAAGTTAATTATCCAGATTTCAAATATGCTGTGATTGTCGCCACAATGCAAAACTTGTTGCAGTGCGCAAAACACCGTATTGCAGCCTGTTAGGCGTATTATTATGACAAAGTCACGACCAGCTTAAGACATGCAAGTTTAAAGAACTCCACCACTTTATCGCTACCATGGCTAACGTTAAATCTACTTCGTATCCCAGGCTCGCGACCCTGCTCACCCTGGGGGTCAGTGCAGTAGTTCTATGTACAGTTCTGTCGGCCCTGTTACTGGTTGATCATTTCGCCAAAAATTATGCGCAAAAAGAAGCGGGGCAAAGGCAGCAGCAAGTGGCATGGCAAATGCGTGATGCACTCGACCAGGTCATGCAAAAATCGGTCAGCGATGTACAACTGCTGTCACAACTCGATGAAGTCAGGGATGGCAAAGACCCGGCCGATGTGCGCCGCATCCTTGATCACCTGCAGCACAATTTCTCAGACTATGCCTGGATAGGCCTGGCTGCCCCCGATGGCAAGGTACTGGCATCCACCAAGGACATGCTGGAAGGGCAGGACGTCAGCCAGCGTACCTGGTTCATCAACGGCAAGAAATCCTTGTATGCAGGGGACTATCACCCAGCCTTGCTATTGCAAAAGCTGCCGCCGTATAGCATAGACCCCTGGCGCTTTGTGGATGTATCGATTCCTGTCTATAGTTCGGACGACAGCCTGCGTGGTGTACTGGGTGTGCACCTGAGCTGGAACTGGACACACAATCTGGTGCAAAACATACTGGCACCGGCCGACAAGCAATATGCAGCAGAAGTCCTGGTGGCGCGTGAAGATGGCACGGTCTTGCTGGGGCCACTGAAAATGGAAGAAACAAAAATAACGGCCAGCAGCCTTCAACTTTCTCGAAACGGCAAGAGTGGTGTCACCGAAGAGCTATGAGATGATGGGCAGAAATACCTGACTGCTTATACCATGACAGGTCAGGCACGAAATTATCCTTCCTTGCAATGGAGCATACTGGTACGCCAGCCCAAGGATGTTGCCATGGCAGCCCTGCACAATCTGCAGCGTGAAATCATGATATCCGGCGGTACTGGGATTGGTATTGCCCTACTGGCATCGCTGCTGGCGCGCCGCCTGTCTTCTTCATTGATCAAGCTGAGTTCTTTCATGGAGCAGCGTACGCAAACCCGTGATGCCAACACGGCAAAACCCGTCTTCCCTGTCGTCGAGGGCTTCCATGAAGCTCACCTGTTATCCACTACGATAGCCGGGATACTGAAAAAGAAGAGCAATACCTGACAAAAATCGAGCGCAGCAATCAGGATCTGGAAGCAACGGTCATTGAGCGTACGCGTGAAATTGAGTTAAAAGCCAGCCAGCTGGAAAATGCCTTGCAAGAACAACGTAGTGTGCAAAGCCGTTTGCAGGCGATAGCCGATAATCTTCCCTGCATTATCGCTTTCATGGACAGGCAGGAGCGTTACCTGTTCGTGAATGCTTTCGTAACGACAGAATTCGGCGTCAAACCCCATCACCTGCTGGGCAGGACCATGCGCGAAGTCGTTGGTGATGATTTCTGCAAAGCCCATGCTCCGCATGTACAGGCTGTGCTGGCGGGTGAAAGGGTCAGTTTTGAAGGCGAAGGCAATCTCAACAAACGCGACTACTATTATCAGTCTGTGTATGTGCCTGCCTACAATGATGCAGGTGAAGTCGATGGCTTCTACGCCATGAGTTTTGATATTGCTGACCGCAAGCGTGTAGAAATGATGATGAATGAATTTGTTTCCATGGTCAGCCATGAATTGCGTACGCCATTAACGTCAATCAACGGGGCCCTGCGCCTGGTCGCCGCAGGCGTGGCGGGTCAGGTTCCTGATAAGGCACAGGAATTAATTACCGTCGCCATGCGCAATGGGGACCGCTTGCTACACCTCATCAACGACATACTCGATCTGGGAAAAATCGCATCAGGAAAAATGGAATTCAATTTCCAGATCAGCCCTATCGGCCCCTTGATGCAGGATGCCATCAATACCAACAAGGCCTATGCAGATCAATATGGCGTCACCATGATTTGCCAGGAAAAGTATGCGGATTTGCCCGTAAATGTAGACCGCCAGCGGCTTGCCCAGGTGCTCGCCAACTTGTTATCAAATGCCATCAAGTTTTCGTACAAGGGAGGGGAAGTCGAAGTCACGGTGGAATTGAACCTGGAAAAACAAAGACTGAAAGTCATCGTCACCGACCATGGTTGTGGCATACCACCTAATTTCCATAGCAAGATTTTCCAGAAATTCAGCCAGGTTGATGGTTCCAACACCCGCAAAAAAGGCGGCACCGGCTTGGGCTTGAATATCTGCAAAACCATCATGGAAAAAATGGATGGCAGTATAGGCTTCACCTCAACGCTTGATGTAGGCAGCCAGTTCTTTTTTGAATTGCCGCTGGCAGTAGCCAATACCTTGTATCCTGCCAGCCTGATTGAAGCCAGCTGAGGCAAACTTAGAGGCTATCGTGAAAGTCAGTATGCAGGGTGCGCCGCGCGCATCGCTTTTTTCAAAAATCTCAAGAAAGTTAAGGCCTCACTCAGAGATACATACATCAAGAAACGGAGCGCATGGCGCACCCTGCCAGACACAAACCACGTCTGATTTTTCTATCGTTTTAGCGGGTCATGCTGTTGCAAAATTAAGGCGTCTGGCATGTACAACACCGTCGACCGAATTGGCAACAGCTTGTAAGCCTAAGCGGCTGCCAGTGCCTGCTCCAGATCAGCAATCAAGTCATCGACATGTTCTATACCTATCGACAAACGCACAGTGTCTTCAGTGACGCCAGCTTTCGCCAGTTCATCAGGATTCAATTGCCTGTGCGTGGTGCTGGCTGGATGGCAAGCCAGGGACTTGGCATCACCTATATTCACCAAACGGGTGAATAACTGCAAGGCATCCTGGAAGCGGCCGCCAGCTTCACGCCCGCCTTCGAGGCCAAAGGTCAGGATACCAGAAGGCTTGCCGCCCAGGTATTTCTGCGCCAGTGCATGGTCTTTGTGTTCAGGTAAGCCAGCGTAATTTACCCATTTCACTTTAGTGTGCTTATCCAGGTAATGGGCAATCTTGATGGTGTTGTCAGTGATCCTGTCCAGACGCAAAGCCAGGGTTTCTATGCCCTGTAGTATCAGGAAGGCGTTGAAGGGCGACAAGGCAGCACCCGTATTACGTAATGGCACGACGCGGGCGCGGCCTATGTAGGCTGCAGCACCCAATGCTTCTGTATACATTACGCCGTGATAAGAGACATCAGGCTCATTGAGTCGCTTGAATCTTTCTTTATGTTCCGCCCAGGGGAATTTACCAGAATCGACAATGATGCCACCTATGGAATTACCATGCCCACCCAGGTATTTAGTCAATGAATGCACCACGATATCGGCACCAAATTCTATGGGGCGCAAGAGATAAGGCGAAGGCACGGTGTTATCGACGATCAACGGCACACCATGTCTATGGGCCACCTTGGCAATCGCTTCGATATCGGTGATATTGCCTAGCGGGTTACCGATAGATTCAACAAACACCGCCTTGGTTTTGCCATCAATCAGTGCGGCAAAGGATTCAGGATCACGATAATCGGCGAAGCGGGTTTCTATGCCGAACTGCGGCAAAGTATGGGCGAACAGATTATAGGTGCCGCCATACAGGGTAGAGGCAGAGACGATATTGTCACCGGCCTCGGCTATCGTCTGTATTGCATAGGTGATCGCAGCCTGGCCAGAAGCCAGGGCCAGACCGGCAATGCCACCTTCCAGCTCGGCCACGCGTTTTTCCAGCACATCATTGGTGGGATTCATGATGCGTGAATAGATATTGCCCTGCACTTTCAAATCAAACAGGTCTGCTCCATGCTGGGTATTATCAAAGGCATAGGCAACGGTCTGGTAGATAGGCACGGCCACTGCGCGCGTGGTCGGGTCGGGTGTATAGCCACCATGTACGGCAATAGTTTCCAGCTTCATTCCAGACATCCTTTTATGTGATTTGAGCTACTCAGATCATACAAATGACTTACAAAAATCACAAGGATGGATTTGGAATTTGCTTATCCAGAAAACGCAGATAAACTCAGTTCTACCCTGCCTTCATTTCTGCGGTACATCTGGCAGGCTCAGTGCCAGTGCAGCAATCTGGTCCTTGCGCATGAAAACGACACCGGGATGCTGCAAGGCATATTGCAGGAATTCACCCATGATCCTGGCACGTGCAGGTGTACCACCTATGCGGTCATGCAGCGACACTGACATCATGCGCCGCTTGTAGCCAGCTTCCATATACAGCTGATCAAACTCATCGCGCAACTCTTGCCCAAAAGCCTGTGCCGTCAGTGGCCCTTCTGCGCCAAAGCGGGCGATGTCATTATTGCGCAAGGTATAGGGCACGATGGCAAAAGGTTGTTGATTGACGGTAGTAAGCATGGGTTCATCGGCACTGAGGTCATCGATATGATAGCTAAAACCCAGTGACTGCAAGATGCTCAGGGTATGCACCGTGCCACGCAGCCAGAAAGCATTGAAACCGGTAGGACGCGTGCCTGTGGCTGCAAATATCGCTTCACTGTTGGCAAGGTAAGAGGCGCGCTCTTCTGCCTCTGTCATGCTCCAGTGTGGTGTCCAGCTATGACCATGGGCAGCAGCTTCATGACCACGCTCGACAATCTCACGCGCCAGCGCTGGCCTGTGCAATACCGCCTGGCCTACCATATGCGAGGTGACCGGCACTTTGAACTTGTCCCACAAATCCAGCATACGGGGTATACCTTCCCTTGCTCCATATTCAAACCAGGTGCGCGCTGGCAAATCTGGCAGGCTCTGGTCTGCCATGGCCGGGAAAGGAGAGCCATTCTGATGCTCAGCTTGCGCTCCGGCTTCGAACTGCATGGAAATGGACACCACCATGCGTATACCATCTGGCCAATACTGGCCTGCTGGCAGGATGATTTTTTCTGACATTTTCTTGCTCCCGTTCTACTCTGCGCTATTCAGTTTTTGATTTCAGTTTTTTATTACGCCCATTTGCTGCAACAGCGTCAGGTTATCTTCCAGATGCCAGTTTTCAGCGATGCGGCCATCGGCAATGCGATAAATATCGGTCGCTATAAAATCCACCTTGCGGCCATCCCCCTGTTGCCCATGAAAGCTGCCGCTATAGTGACCAGTGAAATGCAAACGACCTATGACGCGGTCACCGACCAGCAACATCTCGTCGACTTGCAGTTTCAAATCAGGCACAGCCGTGCGAAAGTTTTTTGAGGCAAACAAAGCGCCATCTGGTCCTTGTGGGCGGCCTGCGGGCAAATTCCTGTCGATAAAGTTAGCAGCAAGCGCAGTTTGCGCGTATTGCGCCTCGCCGCTATTCCAGAAAGCATAGTAGCGACGTGCAGCCAGAGCCATGCTTTGCTGCTGTGCCGCCGGGATGGATTTATCGACTATGGTGTTCAGTGGCTGCGGCAAGCCATCCTCCGCTTGGGCAGTTTGTGCAACGAAACCAGTGAGCAAGATGAAGCCGAGGCTGGATAAGAATTTGGTATGCATGGTATTTCCTTTAATAAACGAGTGGTTTTGAGTTGATCAGCGAATTTGTCCTGAACGCTACTGTGCTACCATTCCAAATTCTTGAAAATAGACTTATTTATCAAAGCATCTATTCCATTATTGAAAAGATGCATGGATTTGCAGATGATAGAACTGGCCGATATGAAGTTGTTTGTGCAGGCGGTGCTCAGTGGCAGCCTGTCTGCAGCAGGGCGGGAACTGGGCTTTTCCCCTGCCGTAGGGAGCAAGCGCATGAGCCGTCTGGAAGCCGCCCTGGGTGTGCGCCTGTTGCAACGCAGTTCACGCAGCCTGAGTCTTACAGAAGAAGGCGCCCTGTATTTTGAACGCTGTCAGGCCATCTTGCTGGATGTCACCAATGCCGAGGCGGAACTGGGGTTGGGCCAGGCAGAGGCACGCGGTCTGCTGCGAGTCTCGTCCCCGGTGGCCCTGGGCCGGCATTACATAGGCCCGGCACTGGCGAAATTCGCCCGCCAGCATCCAGCCTTGCAGGTACAGCTCTCGCTCAATGATGATGTAGTGGATGTCATAGAATCTGGTTTCGATTGCGTGGTGCGCATAGGGTCGAATGGTGATTCACGCCTGGTGGCGCGCAAACTGGCCGACAATCGTCGCGTCATTTGTGCAGCGCCTGGGTATTTCGCCCGACGAGATCCGCCGCGCATACCAGCCGATTTAAGCCAGCATAGTTGCATACTCATGCAGCCATCCAGTGCCATGCATGCAGACTGGCAATTGCATTCAACTCAAACCGGCGAAAGCCAGACTGTAAGAGTGCAAGGCAACTGGCTGACCAATAATGGTGAACAGGCTCATGACTGGGCCTGCGCTGGCCTGGGCCTGGTCAGGCGTTCTATCTGGGATGTGGCACCGGCACTGGCCGATGGCAGCCTGGTGGAAGTGCTGGCCGACTGGAGTGGTGACAGCGCGCCCATAAGAGTCATGTATGCTTCACGCCGTTATTTGCCTTTGCGCACCCGCTTGTTCATCGATATGCTGGTAGAAGTGTTCGACAGTCCATCTTAATACCATGCCAGAAAATACCTGCTTGCGCTTACAAACTCAGCTTTGTGTATCATTGCCATTCAATTCTGCATAGCGCCGGAAACCCTCGCGTACTGCATCCAATAAATCCTGGTCTTCCCAGGGCTTGGTCAGGAATTTATAAATTTCCCCGCGATTGATAGCATCAGTCAGACTATCCAGACCGGTGTAGCCAGACAAGACCATGCGTATGGTCTTGGGGTGCAGCTTGCGCGCACGGGCCAATAATTCTGTCCCTGTCATGCCCGGCATTCTCTGGTCAGTCAAGATCACGCCCACGGGGTGCAAAGCCAGTAATGCCAATGCTTCTTCGGCGCTGCTGGCCACCAGGATATGATAATTTTCACGACGGAATAAACGCGACAACGACGACAAAATACTCGCTTCGTCATCCACCAGCAAAAGCGCCAGGCGTCCTTCTTCTTCCTGGATTTCTTGTGCAATATAGCTGGTCAGAAAATTCGTCATGGCTTCAGCAGAGAGCGGCTTGCTGATCAGGTAACCCTGCATGACATCGCATTGCAGCGCCCGCAGATAACGTGCCTGGCCTATGGTTTCCACCCCTTCGGCAATTACCTCCAGCCCCAGGCTATGGCCCATGGCGATGATAGCCTTGACGATGGATGCATTGCCGCTATTGCTCGTCATGTCACGCACAAACGCCATGTCAACCTTGAGTTTATGTACTTCCAGTTGTTGCAGATAGGCGAGCGAAGAATAACCCGTGCCAAAATCATCAATCGACAAACGTACTCCCAGCGCTTTTAAATCTGCCAGAGATTTGAAAGCCCGCTCCTGGTCCAGCATGATGCTGCTCTCAGTGATTTCCAGTTCCAGTTGATCTGCTGCGATCCCCGTTTCTTGCAGGGATGTTTGCACGGTTTCCAGCAAATTGCCGCGACTTAACTGCAGTGCAGAGACATTCACAGCAACCTGACGCAAACTAAACCCCAGATCTGACCATTGCCTGATTTGCTGGCAGGCCTTGCGCAATACCCAGGCCCCCAATTGCACGATAAAACCACTCTCTTCAGCCAGTGAAATAAAATTATTCGGTGGTATCAGGCCCCGTACAGGATGCTGCCAGCGCACCAGTGCTTCCAGGCCCACAATCTGACCACTGATCAAATCCACCTGGGGTTGATAATGCAGGCGCAACTCGTCGCGTTCTATACTGCGGCGCAAGTCTGCCTCCAGCGTCAGGCGTTCTTTGGCGCGACGGCTCATATCGGAAGAGAAAAAGCGCAAGATGCCACGCCCCTGCATCTTGGCCTGATGCAGAGCAGCATCGGCATTGCTTTGCAGGGACTCGGTATCATTGCCATCATTGGGATATAAGGCAATACCTATGCTGGCACCAACATATACGCTATGGCCGCCGAGTTCGAAAGGCCTGGCCATTTCCTCTATCACGCGCTGCGCCAGCAGATCCACCCAGGGCATGCCATCGTTGGGATGGAGGATGATATTGAATTCATCGCCGCTGATGCGGGCAATAGCATCTATATCAGGAAGCAGTATCTTCAAGCGCCTGGCTGCTTCTATCAATAATTGGTCCCCCAGGCTATGGCCCAGGCTTTCATTGATGGTTTTAAAATTATCGAGGTCTATGTAGAGCAAGGCAAACTGTGCTTGCTCACGTTCAGCAGATTGCAAGGCATGATGCAATAATTCATGGAACAGGGCCCGGTTGGGCAAGCCTGTGAGCGGATCACGATTGATGAAGAAATCCAGTTTTTCCTCGGCATAGTGACGCTGGGAGATATCGCGGTGTGAGCCGCGCAAACCCAGGTATTTACCGCTGGCATCGTACACTGTCTTGCATACATGCTCTATCCAGCGCTCTGTTCCATCCTTGGCTTTTATGCGAAAAATAAGGGCAGCACCATGCACATCGCCTGAGTGTGGCCCATGCAATTTCCATGCATCCAGATCATCAGGATGTATGATTTTTTCTATCAGGCCGGCGTCTGCAAAAAATTCTTCCGGTGTATAACCAGAGTCTTCCAGACAAGCCGGGGATACATACAGATAGCTGCCATCGGGTGCCATCCAGTATTCCCAGTTGGGCGAATAATCAGCCAGGATACGGTATTTTTCTTCACTCTTGATCAGCAAGGCCGTGCGTTGCGCCACCAGTTGCTCGAGAAAATGCCTGAGCCTGGCCAGCTCCAGATGGATGCGCACGCGCGCATGTACCTCATCTATGTCAAAGGGCTTGGTGATATAGTCAGCACCACCAACCTCAAAACCTTTCAGTTTTTGCTGGGTGGTATCGAAGATGGTGACGAAGATGACAGGAATGCGATTACCGGCAGGTGTGGCCTTGATGCGCCGGCAAACTTCATACCCATCCATGCCAGGCATCATGATATCGAGCAAAACCAGATCTGGCGGCGTTGCACCAGCCACCATTTCAATTGCCTTGGCACCTGAATTAGCCACCATGATGCGGTAGCTGGCTTTCAGTGCCTCCAGCAATTCATGAATATTTTCAGGCACATCATCGACTACCAGCAATGTAGGCGGGTGTGCAGGATCAGCGTGGCGTGCAATATCAAAATTGATGGGATAGCGGCGATAGCGCTGCAATTCCAGTTGTATGCGTACACGCAATAACAAGAGATCTGGATTGACAGGCTTGGTAATGTAATCTGCCACTCCCAGTGTCAGGCCACGTGCCTCGTCACCGGCATCAGAAATGGCCGTCACAAAAATCACCGGGATGTCTGCCGTGACTGGATTGGCTTTCAAATGCACCAGAACAGAATAACCATCCATCCCCGGCATTTTTATATCCAGCAAGATCAAATCAGGATGAGGAAAACGCTGTGCCAGTTCCAGGGCTTTTTCACCCGTGCTGGCGGCGATGATGGCATATTCATCACGCAGCATGCTCATCAAGCCATGCAGATTTTCTATCACATCATCGACGATGAGTATGCGCTGGCGGCTATTGGCAATGTCGGTCATGATACTGTCACTCACTTGGTGGACTGAGGCGTTTTTTCAGATCAGTGAGCAAAGAAAGCGCAACGTCAATATCAAACACATCAGCGCTGGCCGCTATGGCAGCCAGGTCCGCTTGCAGATGTGTGCCACTGACTCCGGCCTGTAACTCACTCAGTATAGACTCAACACTACCCAGATCATACTCCAATGCCTCGCCTAGTTGTTGCAATAACAAATGGACATGTGCGCCATCCAGCAGTCCTGGAGTCGGGGCGACGGCAACATCCGCATCGCTATCCAGTCTGTCAATCTCAGCAAACAAGTCTTGCGCCAAAAGCTGCAACTCATCCAGTTCAGCCTGAGCGGGCACTTCCCCCAGTTTTAGCACGCCATCAATATCGGCTATTTTTTTGTGCAATGCCACGGCAGCAACATTGCCTGTCACCCCTTTCAGCATATGACAATACTCCCCCGCCTGCTGCACATTTTGTTGTTCCAGCAAATTTTTCAAATGACTGGCCATGTCGGCATAATTCACCCTGAAGCGGCGCAACTGCTTGAGATAGGCGGAAGTTTTCCCACCTATGCGACGCACGCCTTCACGCGCATCCAGACTGCGCATGGCCAGCAATTCTGCCGGGATTTCAAGTGCTGGCCGCAGAGCAACTTGCATACCTACCCTGCGGCCTGGAATATGTATCCACTTGGCTAATACTGCCATCAGCTTGTCTGGCATGATAGGCTTGGTGACATGATCATTCATACCTGCAGCCAGCGTCCTTTCTGCATCTTGTGCCATTGCCAGGGCGGTCGTCGCAATAATAGGCATTTGCGCAAAGCGTGCGCTGCCATCGGCATGGGTCAGTGCACGGATACGCTGCGCAGCTTCCAGGCCATCCATGACAGGCATCTGTATATCAATCAGCACAGCGTCGTAGTCGCGTTTTTGCACTTGCTCAATGGCATCGAGGCCATTGACTGCCTGATCCACATCCATCCCTTCACTGCGTAGTAGTTCGGTGACAAATTCGCGGTTGATGTCATTGTCTTCCACCAGCAAAATGCTGGCACCTGCCAGTTGACCGCTGACAGCCAGGTCGGGCGTTGTCATACGCAAGTTATCGCCAGGCCTCAGGATGCGAGCCCGGCCAAGCACCGTCAATATGGCATCCAGGAGCGTGGAAGGTGATACCGGTTTGATGAGAAAGCCATCCACGCCAGCCAGTTCGGCAAGATGTATGACATCCTCGCGGCCATAGGCAGTCACCATGACGATCTTGGGTGGTGATTTGATGGCAGTATCGAGATGTATACGCTTGGTCACCTCATCACCATTCATGCCCGGCATGCGCCAGTCTATCAAGGCCAGGTCGTAGGCTTTATCGCCAGCATTTCTGAGCATGTCGAGCGCACTGCCACCATCTTCTGCGGTACTGACATCGACATGAAAATAACTCAGCATCTCTGTCAGGATTTCACGCGATACCTGGTTGTCATCGACGACCAGGATGCGCACATCATCCAGCAGCCGGCCAGTTTGCTCTATCAGACTATTGGCAGCGGGTTGCGCCGTGGCAGCTATTTTCAATTGCACGGTAAAGCAAACAGTAGTGCCCTTGCCTGGCTGGGTATCTTCTATCCAGATCTGTCCACCCATCAATTCAACCAGGTTTTTGCAGATTGCCAGACCCAGCCCGGTCCCTCCAAAACGGCGCGTGGTCGACTGATCGGCCTGGGTGAATTTGGTAAACAAACCGTCCCTGATATCTTCAGCGATACCTATGCCGGAATCACGCACATGCACGCGCAGCTTGACATCCGCATCTGTCAATGAAAGACACTGAAAACCCAGCTCGACCTCGCCATGTTCCGTGAATTTGACAGCATTGCCGCACAGATTCAGCAAGACTTGCCCCAGCCGCAAAGGATCACCTATCAGCACAGGGGGAATGGCAACATCATAACGAATCAGAAATTCCAAACCTTTATGCTCAGTCTGATAGCTGATCGCATCACTAAGCTGCTCCAGTACCGCCTCCAGCGCGAACTCAATTTGCTCCATCTCCAGCTTGCCGGCGGCTATCTTTGAAAAATCAAGTATGTCATTGATGATGCCCAGTAGTGAGCGCGCTGCCCCTTGCGCCTTGCTCAAATAATTGCGCTGTACCGGACTCAGATCGCCTTTAAGTGCAAGATAAAGCATGCCCAGCACTGCATTCATGGGGGTGCGGATTTCATGACTCATATTTGCCAGAAACTGACCTTTGGCCAGATTGGCAGACTCAGCCTGTTCCTTGGCCGTTTGCAATTCCTGGGTACGCTCAGTCACAATTTTTTCCAGATTACGATTGAGTTTATCGAGTTCCTGCAAGGATAAAAATAATTGCTGGCGGCCATCATTGAAAGCCTTGACCAACTCACCCAGTTCATCACGGTATGGATAACTAATGTCTTCGATGGGCATATCGCTGGAACGAAAACGCCAGTTCGCTACTGCCGTAGCGACCGTGGTCACGGAATTGGATAAGCGATAGCGTATGGTCCATAAAAAAATCAACCACAAGGCGCTGGTGACAATAATGGAGTTCAACAGTACGATCAGGAAACCGTACTTGACACGATCCCAGATGACGTCGTGACCAGAATACATCTTCAATTGACCAAGCAGACGACTGTCACCACGCGGAGTATGATAAAAAAGCGGAATGACGGTACGCTTGATCTGTCTTGAAAAAAGTCCAGTTGACTGTTGCGTTGCAGGTGGAACACTGCCCATTTCCAGCAGCATTTCGCCGGTGGCATTTTCTACCTGCACACCGGTAACGATGGCATTTTGGCGGGCACTTTGTACTATGCTATCGAGTTGCGGATGATCCAGTTCCCATACGGCATTACTCACGTGCGGCGCTATCGTTCGTCCCAGGGAAGCCAGATCACTATCTATATCACGACTGACGCTGACATACTGGATCAGCAATTGTGCCACAGTCATACTGATGGCAATCAAGAGATACCATGGCAACATCGTGTACAACAAGCGTCGGGAAAGTGTCTGCGCCAGGAACATCAGTTTTCCTTCAAGAGTTTGCACTACACATGGTTAACTGTAACTTTGAACAGAGTCCCGTCCGCTTACGCGATGACCATGGCTGCGTTGCAAATACTCGCGATAACCCCAGCCTTGCCTTGATCGCCATGCATGCGTCTTTCACTTATATTTCAAAGTTACACTCCACTAATGCCACCACCAACGGGTGTCCGGTTCTACCGTTCCGGCTGGCAAAACTGGATTACCAAGCCTGATTAACTGGCGTTTCTCGCTTGCCAACTGCTTTATTTCTTTTGCATGATACGTCTCGAATAACTGGCGAAATGAGCCATCTGCCAAAGCCAGCTTCAGTCCTTGTTCTATTCTTGATGCAAGTAGCTGATTGTCTTTGCGCACCCAGAAATAAACTGGATAGGGAAAATACAGGGCCTTGCTTTTTTCGACTATCAACTGTGGAAATTGTTTTTTGTGCTTTTCTATCTCCAGAGCAGCTTCATTCAAGCCACGCGTAAATGCATCAAAGCGTCCCGCTGCCAACATGCCAAACAGGTTTTCATAGTTGGTCGAGGTCACCACTGCAAATCCATTGGCACGTAAAATTGGCAAATCAGCCCATTGGCTATTCAGCCCAAAAGTCAGTTGCTGACGTAGTGCCTGCTCAGTCATCAGAGCAATGCTGGCCTGGTCAGTTTTACGAATCACGAGTAAACGATAACCGATAATGCCATGCAGGATGTCGATTTTGATGGGCAGCATCTGCGCCTCGCGCTCGCCATTGGTACCCAGGGCGATGACATCAATCGCCCCTGACTGCAATAGAGAGATACCGCGATTCTGGGTTACTTCTTCAGCAAAGGGCTCCAGCCTGATATTCCCTGTCCCAGACTGGGTATGTGCGAGTGCCAGTTCAAGCAGCTTCCAGCGATATTCATAGATAGGACCAACCGGGAAATATTTCAGACTAGTCTGACCTGCCCGTGCATCAGGGCAAAGCGGCAAACAAATACAGCTTGCCAATATGATCTGTAAGGATACAAAGACGATTTTGTTCAGATACGTGTGCCATATGCGCATACGTTCAAGGTGATCCGGGGAATTGTGTACAACAGCGAACATGGGCTTCCCACTTTCATACTGTTACTATCCTGGCTTGCCGATACTGCATTTCCGGCGTCTAAGCGCAGTATTCCCCAATTGCGCCAATATCACAAGAGCAACTTTCATTTTCTACCGGTTTCATTAAAGATAAGTCGGCAAGTTCGTTTTGCAAATGAATAATGTTACTTTTGTTAAAACATGGATGCTCTTTCCGCAAACACAGTCTATGCTTGAGATGTTGAACTCTCATCACTGGATGAAAGACCCTATCATGCAAAGACGCACGCTATTGAAACTTGCCAGCTTGCCTGGCCTGGTTTGCTTACCCGCATTGGCACAGCAAAACAAGATTTTGCAAATTTCTACCCTGATAGAAAAAGATCCTGCTACCAGCATAGCCGAAAAAGTCATGGAGACGGCATATCGCAAACTGGGTATGAATTTCACCATTCATTACTTGCCTGGTGAACGCTCCCTGCGCAGTTCCAATAATGGTGAAATGGATGCAGAGCTGTATAGAAAACTGGGCATGGAAAGAGATTATCCCAATCTCCTCATCGTACCAGTACCCTTGCTGACTTATGAAATTGTTATTTTCACCTATGGTACAAATTTCGTCGTCACTGGCTGGGAGAGTTTGCGTCCTTATACGATAGGCTTTGTGAAAGGCATCAAGATTATTGAGCAAAATACCATAGGCATGAAACTGGAAGCCGCACCTACGATGCGCCAGGCTTTTCAAAAAATGCTACTGGGACGTTCAGATATCGTCGTGGGAAATCGTATCTCAGGTCTGGCTACCTTGAATGAATTAAAGCAAAGCGATATCACGGTACTCATGCCGCCATTGGCGACCTTTCCTGTCTTTCACTATCTCAATAAAAAACACGAAGCCATGGTCCCGGCACTGACGGCAGTTTTACAAAAAATGCAAAAGGACAAAACCATAGAAAATATACAAAACACTGTCATGGCTGAGTGGCAGCGCAGCGAGTAAACCCCATTGCCCATGCCTTGATTGCCTTCAGTCACCCAGATCAATCAAGCCCGAGAAGGGCAGGCCTGGTGGTGTGGCATACATGGCAAGCACCCAGGCCTGGCCTGGATTTTGCGCCAGTTGTAGCAGTGTTTTATGAATAAATTCTATCGATGCCTTGTCCAGTGCGGCAAACGGGTCGTCCAATAAATTGATCGTCGCACCAGCGGCAAAAGCCGCTGCCAGCCAGACTTTGCGCTTGCTACCGGTAGACAGCATATACAAATGCTTGTGTATATGGCTAGTCAGGGCCAGGCCCTCAATCACATTTTCCAACAACTTCTCGTCAAATTGAGGATAGCGATTGCGCACGCTGGAAAAATATTCCTGCACGCTGATCTGGTCAAAGGCATCTGTGCGTGGCTCCAGCCAGAATACACGGCTGCGATATTGTTCCGCTTGCTCATGCAGGGTAATCCCCTGTATCTGTAACTGCCCGCTTTGAGCCTGCAAATCACCTGCCAGCATTTGCAGCAAACTGGTTTTGCCACGGCCATCACCACCAAGCACCAGGTTGATGCCAGCGCTGATATCGCCAGACCATTCGCTGAACAAAGTTTTACCAGGATAGGAAAAACTGAGATTGCGAGCTTGCAGTAGTACGCTGTTTTGGTTTTCCATCAACATATTCCAATAAATTTCCATGATATTACAAAACTATCACCCAGCCACCAATCAGCTGGCCTGGAAAAGCAGGATACAAAATTCTTTGCCAGCATTGCAAGACCGGGCTATCAATATGCTTGCAATTAAAATTAGTCATATTAAACACAAAAACCTGCTTGTGATTTCTCATACATATACAGCGCAGCTACGACAAAGTAAAATACCTTTCATATTTAAACATACAGAAGCACAACATGACACTCAACGAAGGGCGCAGCAACAATACTGGCCGCCGCCAACTCATCGTGAGTGGTGCGACCGGGTTTATAGGGCAGCATTTAATCCCCTTGCTACTCGATGACTATGAAGTGGTGGCAATAGCCAGGGACGAACAAAAAGCCCGCAGCTTTGCCTGGTATGACAAAGTCAGATTCATCAGCCTGGATTTTCACCAGGGCCATCTAACATTTCAGCCAGAAGCGGGTGCCAGCCTCATCCATCTGGCCTGGCAAGGCTTGCCTAACTATAAGTCACTGTTCCATCTGGAAGAAAATCTTCCCCGCAATTATGACTTTATTAAACACCTGGTCAAAGCTGGTGTCAGCAATGTGCTGGTGACCGGCACTTGCTTTGAATATGGCTTTCAATATGGCCCCATAGATGCAAAGGCCAGGCCCATGCCTGCCAACCCCTATGCGCTGGCTAAAGATAACTTGCGTCAATATCTGGGACATTTGCAGGCAGAATCCAGCTTTAAGCTGCAATGGGCGCGATTATTCTATATGTATGGCCAAGGACAAAACCCCAAGTCCATACTGGCCCAGCTTGATACCGCCATAGCCAACGGCGACACTGTCTTCAATATGAGCGGTGGCGAGCAGTTGCGCGACTATCTGCCAGTGGAGGCAGTCGCACAGCAACTACTGGACATATTTAAATCAAATAAAGCTGGTGTGTTTAATGTATGCAGTGGTGAAGCTATTTCCATCAGGAGACTGGTCGAAGAAAGAATCAAAGAACGAGGTGCTAACATTCATCTCAACCTGGGCCACTACCCCTACCCTGACTATGAGCCTATGGCATTCTGGGGTATCAATAATAAGGAAATAAAATGACCGAACATGAAAATTTCAAAGCTGAATGCCAAACTGAAATCGCCCAGCAAGGTGCCAGCCCTGAATTGCAAAAGCTGACGAATGAGTGGATAACCGTAGCTGCGGACCATAAGTATTCTTATCATTTTGAATGGCTGGGTCGCCCCATCATCCAGCATCCGCAAGACATGATAGGCCTGCAGCAATTACTATGGAATGTGCAACCTGACCTGGTTATAGAAACCGGTATCGCCCGCGGTGGCTCACTGATTTTCAGTGCCAGCATACTGGAATTGATCGCTTTATGCGGCGGCAACCCTGATGCCAAAGTTCTTGGCATAGACATCGATATACGCGAGCACAATCGCCAGGCCATCCTGGAACATCCTATGTCCAAAAGGATAGAGATGATACAAGGCTCCAGCATTGCTGCCGACATTGTTGAATCCGTGCACAAATTTGCGGCTGGCTACAAAAAAATCCTGGTCTGCCTGGATAGCAATCATACCCACGATCACGTGCTGGAAGAGCTCAAGCTGTATGCAACACTGGTCAGCAAAGGCAGTTATTGCGTAGTGTTTGATACCATCATTGAAGACTTCCCGGCAGGACATGGCCCAGTCAGGCCCTGGGGCAAATCCAATAACCCTAAAACTGCTGTCTGGGAATACATGAAGCAGTTGCAGGCTAACCCCGTGCAAGCCAGGGATGATGGTCAATTGAACTTCGTCATTGATAAAGAAATTGAAAACCAGCTCTTGATTACCGTTGCACCAGATGGATTTTTGAAACGCGTTTAAGTTTACTTGCATGAACAAATTACTCCTGCCGACAGTCCCAAACCAGCTCTTGTCTTCGGTTGAAGACGAAGACAGGTTTGGTGAAATGCGCTTGCGTGAAAATGTAGCGCTGGGCTTTGTCGAAAATGCCGCGTTTGATTCCAGTCTTGCCACCTACGACGAAAATTATCAAACCAGTCAGGTACATTCAAAACTCTTTCAAGCACATATGAAAGATGTACTTGCTATCCTGAAGGCTGAATTTCCTCGGCGCAGTGTGCTGGTTGAAGTTGGTTGCGGCAAAGGAGATTTTGTTGAGTTAGTCCAGGCGGATGCTTATTTCTCGGCATCCGGCTATGACTTCAGTTATGAAGGTAATAATCCCTTCATACAAAAGAGATTCCTGACACCTGAGGATAGAATACCTGCCGACGTCGTCGTGTTACGCCATGTCCTTGAGCATATCAAAGCACCACATGATTTTTTGACGATGCTCAGGGATATATTCGGTAAAGCGGCCATTTACATAGAAGTTCCCAGCTACGACTGGATGCTTGATAACCAGGCATTCTTCGATGTCACCTATGAACACGTCAATTATTTTTCAGAAAAATCCTTGCTGGCTTTGTTTGATCGCCATGTCCTGAAGTCGGGACGATGTTTCAATGGCCAATATCAGTATGCCATAGCCGACCTGGCAAGCCTGTCAGGGCAATTCGCCAGTTTGTATGAAAACAGTGCGTGGAAAGACCTGGATTTCGAACAACTATTCCCCTCGCATGCGGAAAAAATAGCATCCATAGAAGCCAGACTGGCACCAACAAGCGAGCTGTATATCTGGGGGGCAGCAACCAAGGGTTGCATGTTCCTGGTGCATTGCATGAACCAGGGTAAGCTCATACCGCAAGTCGGCTTTGCCATCGACGTCAATCCCCTGAAATGCGGTAAATTTTTACCCGGCTCACATGTACAGATTCAAAGCAAGGAAGCTTTTTTTGCAGCCGCAAAACCAGGCGATCTGCTGCTGATAGCCAATCCCAACTACCAGGCTGAAATTGTTGAGGAAATACATGTCAGGGACATAGTGGGCGTGGATGTGATGTGCCTGTGATGGCATCTTGCATCACCTCAGCATGCGCTGATAATTCGATCAACTCCGCTATTCCTGCAGGCAAAAGGCGACATGCTTTTGCTTATGCGGCCCTCCCTCCGGCTCGTACCCGCAAATAAGCAATGACCAGGTGAGCAAGTTCCCGTTTCAGCAAAGCTGATTTCAACTCTCCATTTCTGGCTGCAGCATGCACCACTCCCTCAACTGCAGCAGCCAGCACCCTTGCGGCAACTTCATCACTGGCATTTGTGCTGGCACCGGCACTCGCCGCAACCAATTCCCGGTAACGGCCCTGATATTCACGTTCAAATTCTTCCCCATTGGCTACAGTGGCGAAAGGCACCTCTTCGAGCAAGACACGGTGCAGGGCCTGGTCAACAGCATGCACGGCAATGACGCCATCGATCAGGCGCGTCACTCTTAGCTCCAGCGTCGCAGCTGCCTCGCCATGAGCAGAGTTGGACAGTGCTGCCAGCACGGCACTGAGGTGCCGTTTGCGTATTTCCTCGGCTAGCCCCAGCTTGTCAGGGAAATACTGGTACAGCGATCCTATGCTGATGCCAGCCACCTCGGCAACCTCATTGGTTTTGAAATTCGCCCAGCCACGCTGCGCCAATACGCGAGTCGCGGCTTCTAATATCGTGTTCACCATGATCTGTGAACGCTGTTGGCTTGGTGCTTTACGCATGGTCTTGGGTGCTCCCGGAATGCGAGTAGGCAAGTTATTGCCTAAAAGATAAAATGCGATTATATGCTCGCATTCAAAAAACATGAAGAGCATCGTGCACTTTTTTAACCCTGACCAGGAGCCAGACATGACAGTACTGCCCACCACATCCCGTGAAGTCAAGTTGTTGCGACGCCCCGGTGAAACGCCTACTCCCAGCGATTTCGAAGTGCTTCACTGTCCCATGCCGCAGGCATCTGCACAAGAAGTACTGGTGCGTAACCGCTGGTTCCGTGTCTCGATTTCTGCACGTCTCATGATGAGTGCCGGTGCAGAGGATATCAAGGGCATACCCTTTCCGCCTATCCAGCCCGGCGATACGCTGGCTGACGGGGCGATAGGGGAAGTGATCTCTGCCCCACCCGGCAGTGGTTTGCGTCCTGGGGATATGGTGGCGCACCATTATGGCTGGCGCGAGTATGCTGCTGTCCCGCTGGAGCTGTGCGTGCCCCTCGCCCCTGGGCCTGTTCATCCCGTGGCTTATCTGGGGCATGGCTGGACAGCATACGCAGCGCTGACACGGGCAGTCGAGGTGCGCCAGGGTGATACGGTGTTCATTTCCAGCGGAGCTGGCGCTATCGGTTCCATGGCAGGACAAATTGCCCGCAAGCTGGGTGCTGCGCATGTCATAGGCAGCACCACATCCCCGGGCAAGGCTGCATGGATGAAAGCCGAGCTGGGTTACGACACCGTGATCGTGACCGGTAGCAAACCCTGCGTAGAATTATTGGCTGAGGCAGCACCTCAAGGCATCGATGTGTATGTCGATATTGTCGGTGGCGAACAATTGCAAGCTGCGGTGGAAGTCGCCAGGGATGGGGCACGCTTTGTCTTGCTCGGCGCCCTGTCAGCAGAGCTGGCAACCAAGGGAGCAACAAAACTTGCGCCGGTAGAACTGGATAGCTTTCAACTCATACTCAAGGGTATCAGCATGCGCGGCTATAGTGCAGATAACGATGCCGATGCCTTCCATGAATGGCTACAACAACTGAATGCCTGGCAAGAATGTGGGGGCATGCATCTGGTGTCTTCAAAATTCTCGGGTATAGACAGGGCACCACAGGCTTTACATGAAGCTTGCCTGGGTAGGCTTAAAGGTCTGGTATATGTGGAATTGTAGATAAACCCCTAGAGGCTGGACCTGATGTCAAGCAAGGTCCAGCCCATAGGTGGATGATTTGTCGACAGCGAAATGGCAAACGCCATTATTTAAAAGGCTCACAGCTATCCCCTGCCAGCAGCATTTGCGACACCTGGGTAAAAGCAGTAAACACGCCCGTACCGCTTGGCCTGTCCAGCACAAAGACCATGTCGTAACGCGAACCTGGCCAGGGCTCAGTAGGCAGGTTGGACAAGGAGGTTGTATTTGTCTTCTTCAATAATTCATTGACGATGGAATCCTGACCCGGCCCCTGCCATATGTCTTCATGCTGCCATGAGATGAGCACAGTACCAGACTGCGCAAGCACATCAGCCACCATGCCATCGCTGTGTTTATACTGACTTTTATCGAATGATGTATTCGGTGTCAGATTTAACTTGGCCGCCAGCGCCGAGATAGTCTGATAAGGTCTCTGACTGGGTTCCTTGTGATTGACAGTCGCCGGATTTGCGGCATAGATGACATCTGGCATGGCCAATTCGGCGCTTTGGAGCTGTCCATTGCTGGGACAAAACAAATTGCCTATCCCGCCTGCCCTTTCCCAACCCAGGGTAACCAATGACTCGTTATCGCTAGCTCCCTGCAAATTCACGCCACTCAAGGTATTGCTGCCATAAGTGCCAGGTTTTTCTGCATGGCGGATGATCATGATTTTGGTGGGTCCCATGTTCTTTTCCTTTTCTTTAATGAATATGAAGAGTGTTTGCCAGCAGGTTTTTAGCAGATGTTAAAAAGACTATATATGCACTAAGCAATCTTGACCAGTGCAAAAGCCGCTTGCCTCATCACATGCGATGAATATACAATTCATATACGTTTCATATATAGAGGTAATCAATGGGCATAGTCAATATCGACGATGATTTGCACGACCAGATGCGTAAAGCCAGTGCCGTGTCCTGCCGCTCCATCAATGCGCAAGCCGCTTTCTGGATCAGGATAGGCATGTTGTGCGAAATGAATCCGACCATGTCATTTAATGAGATAGTCGTACACGAACTGCGGGCTGCTGGTGTTGAACCCCAGGTTTTCAGGGCTGCTTTAGCATGACCAAGCGCCCGGAAGAAATCACCCTGATGGCAGAGTCAGGCAAACTGCTGGCGAGCGTTTTTAGCCACCTGGACAGCATGAACCTGGTTGGCATGTCCACCATGCAGGTGAATGACATGGTCGACAGCTTTATCGTCAATGAACTGAAAGCACGCCCGGCCAGCAAGGGGCAATACGGTTACGCCTATGCGCTGAACTCATCGCGCAACAATGCCGTCTGCCATGGTGTGCCATCCACTACAGAAATCTTGCAGGATGGTGATATCGTCAATTTCGACATCACCCTGGAAAAAAATGGCTATATCGCCGACTCCAGCAAGACCTATCTTGTCGGCACAGTGTCTGCAGCAGCCAGGCGACTTGTGCAAGTGACGTATGAAGCCATGTGGAAGGGCATCAAAGCCGTGCGCCCCGGTGCCAGGCTGGGTGATATAGGTCATGCCATAGAAAGCCATGCCAGGCGCAATGGCTATTCAGTCGTCAGGGAATATTGCGGCCATGGCATAGGCCAGGAAATGCACGAACCACCAGAAGTCCTGCACTGGGGCAAGCCCCGTACCGGAATGATTTTGAAAGAAGGCATGGTATTCACCATAGAACCCATGATCAATCAGGGTCGCCATGAGGTAGAGACTCAAGATGATGGCTGGACCGTTGTCACCATGGATGGCAAATTATCCGCCCAGTTCGAGCATACCGTCGCCGTGACAAAAGACGGCGTACAGGTTTTGACGCTACGTGCCGGTGAAAGAGCCTTGGGCTAAGTGCAGTAAAACAGTGGGCCTTGTAACTCAGCATCTTCATCATCAATACGAGGACGAAACGGTGCGCATGGCGCACCCTACAGAATGCACAGATATTTTCACTCTTGACGTCAGCAATTGAGTAAGGTGCGCCATGCGCCCCATGGCACTACATCTTGCAAGAAGCTTTTAAGGCTGCAAACGCACAGCTATGCCAGCAGCCGCAGCTATGTTGAAATAAGACCTGGTCGCCAATCGCAAGCCGCGGGCCATCTGTGCAGTGCTAAAAGTCCCGGCTTGCAGTTCTACATCGACTTCCTGTCCATTGATAGTCAATGATTTTATCTGCTCGGCAGGGATGACTTTTCCATTGGCTAGCTGAAGCACAATATTGTCTTTACTCAAGCGTGTACGCTGGCGTATGAACCAGTTATCTTCTTCTTTCGCTTGCTCTATGTCTATCGTAAAATGCAAATGACTAAGTTTGTGCAGGCTCGCATTACTCAATGTGATTTTCCTGGCCAGTGCTGCGTTACTACGCTTGATAACAGTTAAAGATGCCGTGTCTTCTTCTGTATAACTACGGCCATCCGCTTTAGAACTGTCTTTATTATTCCCAATACTGTCTATGCTGATAGTCACTCCCGTTGCCGGATCAGAGAAGACATCGCCAGCTTGCCATGTTGCTCCTTTTTCATAGCCATCCAGGCTCTTGTCGATGGGACGCCAGAGACCTGTCAGATTGCGTTCGCCACCTACTTCCGGGCTATGGTAATACTGCCTGGAAATGATCTGCAACACAGGTTTTTCACCGCTCTCTGGCAAAGTGGTGTCAACACGGTACAGCAAGACGCCGGCCTGTTTCCCCTCTGGGTGGTCGCTATTGACACCCAGCCTGGTGCGAAATTCAGCGACATAAGCAGTAGCCAATCCTGTGCGTATCACCACCATCTTGCTGCCACCCGGCGTTTCCACCGGGTTGATGACATGATGGCTGGGCAGTCCGCTGGACTGACTGACGACATCCACCTGGTCATTGCGTATCCAGTGCATTTTCCATTTATGCCAGGCCAGGAAATCCGTGGATTGCCCGCCTATATTACCCATCATGTCCCAGCCACCGACGTAGAAGAAGCGATCAACTTCTGCACCTTTGATTTCAGGTTTGTACATGTATAAATCGGGCAGGCCAAAGGTATGGCCAGTCTCGTGGATCAGCCAGCGATAACCCCAGATGAAGAGGTCATTCCCGGCAGTGACAAAGGTATCCAGAGTATGTGCCTTGCCATCACGCTCGACCAGAACCACACGCTCAGGCACTTGTGCCTGGCCCATGTATTGGTCGTTGATCGTCGCTGGCCCATTGGGTAAACCAGGCTTGCCTTGTGCGGGTATGATCAGCAGCAGATCATAATCATCAACGCGTATGCCGTAGCGTTCATAAGCAAGCTGGGCGACATCGTGACAATAGTTAAACATATCACCGGTATCTTCTGCACTACCGCCCCATTTATAGTCTTTTGCCTTCTTCCCCAGCATCAACCAATCCAGCTTGCGATGCTGCTGAGGCGCGACCAGTTTAAGTTGCAATTGTCCATAAGACGAGGTGTTGAACCAGGTGGCTGCTGGCTGCAAATAATGAAGGTAAGGACCAAACTGGCGATACGGCGCTTCTGCATTCTCTGCTTTGCGGTCGGGGAATTCAACAAACAGCACCAGCATGTTTTTAATGCGTACAGAGGGCGTGGTTAGCAGCTTGGTTTTTGCAAGCAGGCGTCCGGCCAGATCTCGATTTGGTGTCGTATCACTAAAGCGATACAGACCGCGTTGCCCAGTCAAGGCATCAGCATATTGAGGGTCGCTGACTATGGTATTCCAGCCTTCGTCAGTCCAGCCGCTGGTGCCTGTCAGATGGCCATTCTGTGCAGGCTCACCTGGCCTCACTACCGCTATAGCCTGACTTGCCTTAAATTTTCCAAACGGGCGGGTTGCCACGGTAGTACCTTCTGAAGCAATGCGGGCAAAAACAGCGGCACTGAGCGAGATAGCCAGCTCGTAACCCTGGCTCCTGACATCCAGAATATCGGTAGGTGCGACGATCAATCCATCCGGGCGTGTGATCAGAATATCGGCAGCGGCTATGCCGCTTAATGGCAGATTGCTGCGTAATGTGATACCGCTTAGCCCCTGGAATACAGCCTGCTCCAGCTTCACATTTAACCTGGCTTGCGCGAATGAGGTTGACGACAAACACAGCGACAGAACAAAGCACGTCAGCAACTGCAGCAGTTTAGAGATCCTTCTCATATAACCACCCAATCCAATTTCAAATACTTTTTAAACCATGCCACACGACGCAGCCAGCTATCGATACGGTGGGCAGGTTCACGGAAACTGCCATGACCCTCACGCGGATAAATCACCAGTTGCGTAATAACACCGCGTTCGTGCAAGCCTGCATAAAATTGCTGCGCCTCGCTGACAGGCGTACAAAGGTCATCACGACCATGGATAAATAAAGTGGGGGTAAGCGGATCATGTTTATGCATCTGCATCAGCGGAGAGCGTTCGACAGCGATATGCATATTGGCTGCCTCCGTCAATGGTCCGCCATTGATGAAGGCATGGAAATCATGCTCACAGACATAATGACAACTGACATGACAGGAAATCGAGGATACCGACACGGCAGCCTTGAAACGCTGCGTGGTCGCCACCGCCCAGTTGGTCAGATAGCCACCGTAACTGCTACCTGTAACACCCAGGCGTTCTGCATCGGCAAACCCGAGTGCGATACAGTGGTCGATGCCAGTTTGAATGTCATCAAATTCTGCACCTGCAGGGTCACCAAGATTCATGCGGGCAAAGTCCTGCCCCCAGCCGGTATTGCCGCGATAATTGGGCAAAAAAACCGCAAAGCCAGCCAGGGCATAGGGCAAGGCATGACCGGGATTAAAACTGTACTTGTTTGCATAACTGGGGCCACCATGGATATCGACTATCATAGGCAGCGGCGATGAAGCACGATGACGTGGCAACAAAAGCAGGCCCTCAAGCGCCAGGCCATCCTTGCCTTGCCATGTCAGATGACGTACTTCTGGATAATCGGGCAACGCAGACATCACATGCGGATTCAACTGGCTGATGCGCGTCCATTCAGGCCCAAGCAATCGCTTCCAATAAATTTCCGGCGGCATGCCTACGGACTCACGTACGGCAGCGATCATCTTGCCATCGCCAGAAGCGATGACCCTGGCTGTATAGCCATTTTCTGCCAGCGCCATATTTTCCCGCTGTTGCCATTCTATCTCGCCATCAACTGACATTACCCCATACACAGTCCCCAGGCGGTCCCAGCCAGCGAAGCACAAGCTGCTAATGGAAAGCCATTGAAGAGAAGTCAGATTGGATTGCCGCTCGCGGCCATGAACGACCACTTGCCCGCTCTGCAAATCAAGTATGCTCATGTCGCCGGCCACCAGGCCACGATCACTGGCCCAGGCTTCCACAAAAGCCAGCTTGTTGCCATCAGGACTAGCGGCGAGGCCCTGCAACTGCCAGACAGGTGTATGCAAAACTGTCGCTGCGCGGCTATCGAAATCGACGCGCAGCAATTGCGCATGATGCCAGCCACGCTCGCTGGCATCACGCGAAGCGATGGCGACAGCGCCACCCGGCACCAGAGCAAATTCCCACACGCTATGTTCACGCGGCCCGACTTCTTCCGTCGTGCCGCAAGCGAGCATGACCCGAAATAAGCGACGACGTACTGTGTCGTCAACCGCGATCTCGGGCTCTTGCGCATCACCCCACCAGATCCTGGTAGCGGCACGGGTCGCACCACCATTCAAACCGCGGTCGGCAGACAGCACGACGATAGAATTGCCATCGGCAGACCAGCGCAAATCCTCTATCGTGCCGGGAACCTGGCCTATGCCCTTTACTTTACCTGATGCTTCAAGCAGGAAAAGCGCAAATTTACCTGGGCAATCACGATCCGACGCGAACGCAAGGCTGTCGTCGCAAGGTGAGGGCCTGACAAGTACGGCAGTTTGCGGGCCGCTGGTAAGCTGACGGGCACCAGCCGCATCAAAGCGCCAGATGCGGCTGGGCTCAGGTAAACCGGCCTCGCTGCTAGCGCATCTAATCGTGGCGAACAGCGCATCGCCATTGCGGGTAAAACAGAGATCGGAAGCAAAGCGTAAGCTGGCAAGTGCATGGAGAGCAGCTTCTGTGGTCATTAAAATATTCCCTGGTGATGACGTGATGGCGAGGGCAGATCGCCTGGCGGCAATGAAACGCAGCAAAGTTAACCATCAGACGTCAAAAAGGGCTTGATGCTTATGGGCGCATATTTGCTGGAAATCGGCACAATCACCACCTGCCATATAGCTATGCTGATTTCGTCATCAAAACCAGTGGGAATCGTCAAGACGATCTTGTCATGCTTCTGTAATACTGGTACAGCTCATGGGGAAAAGTCTGGCAAGTAGCAAAAAACTCATGGCGGCCCTGGGGCATTCCATGATGGCCAGCACCATGCCGATTTATTCAGTGAATTTTGTCGAAATGATCAGGTTTTCCGCAATTGATGCCTGAGGGAGATTTCAAAATGTCAGAACCAACTATAGATAGCCACGAAGGTCTGGTCGAATGGTTCCGGCGTGGCGGCGTCAAAGGCCCCCTGCGCAATTGCATAGGGCCTCTGCCTATGTCCAGAGCATCCATCGTGCGCTGGTCTTCCGACAAGCCGGATACCACCATACAAACCATAGGTGCACACGCGAACAATTATCGCATTGCGGTCTTGCTAGAACCCCTGGAATCACAGATCTGGAATGGCGAACGCGCAGTCTGCGGCGGCATGATAGGCGCAAATCGCTTTCGTATCTGCCCACCAGAATCACAAGGACGCTGGCGTCGTTTGAGCAGCTGCGACATTGTCAATATATTCATTCCTACCACCGCCATCAGTGCACTAGGACGCTTGCGCAATTCTGCTGCTCCGTCCGCGCTGGCCGACACCTCGTTCACGCCAGACCGCGTGGTCCTGGATCTGGTCTGGAAGCTGCTCAATGCGCAGATGCTGGCCGGCTCTCTCGCTCAACAGTTTTGCGACAGCATGATGACAGCACTGATGGCCTACTTGCTGGAGAATTATTCCCAACCCTTGCCTGGACAAAAACCTAGCAGTCTTTGCGGAACACGCTTGCAGAAAGTGCTTGCACATATTTCTGAGAGTGTGGCCGAAGACGTATCGATTGCCGCCCTGGCTGATTCCTGCTCCATGAGCGAATCGCATTTCTCGCGCGAATTCCGCAAAGCCGTCGGCCTGCCACCTCACCAGTATGTGATGAAATTACGCCTGGAACGCGCCAGCCTGGCCTTGCTGGAAGGTGATGCCCGCATCATTGATATCGCCTTTTCTCTGGGTTTTAATAATGTCAGCCATTTTTCGCGCGCTTTTGCCATGCGTTACGGCTTACCTCCCGCCAATTTCAGGCGTAATCGTCACAACTGCGCCTGACAGGTCGCAACAGGATTAGGCAATTTTGGCAGGATTTGCAGCGATGCGTTGACGATGCGCCTGCACAATGCGGCACACTCCATCGCCGGATAAATATTCTCACGTGCGATCTTTTCCGCTCCGCCAACCTCGCCTGACGAAAGGATGAGCCCTATGCGCCATCGTTTGCCAATTGCTCCTATCAATACGCCAGCCATACGCATACTCTTGCGCCTTCAGGCTGCCGCAGCCCTGCTTTTTCTCTCAGCCTGCGCCGCGCCAGTCACTACGACGGGTAATTCCAGCCAGCCAGAAACCGATAGCTTGCGTGCCGAGTGCCCCACTGAAGTTCGCTATGCCGCAGTGGCTGCGCCACAAGCTACGCTGACTGAACTGAAAACATTGACCGAGGCACGCCTGGCAGCCCTGCATCTAAAGGCAGTATGGACAGTGCCTGAAGGCGAGACTTTCATCGATAACCAGGCCGACCGTCTGCGCCTGCAACGCCTGCTCAGCGTGGTGCTGCCCGCGCTGGAGCGTTATCCAGCCACTCTTTTCGAGCGCATGCGCTTGCAGCATATCGCCCTGGTCAAGAACCTCACCGTGGCTGGCCAACGACGCAAGGCCATGCCAGCGCCGGAGACCGATAGCCTGGTCTATGCCGACAACGATGAAAACATTTGCCTGGCGGGGATGGAGTTACGCACACATCATGAGTTCTACCACTTCATAGAACACCGGACATTTGGTGACTTTTACTATCGCGATCCTGCCTGGCTATCGCTAAACCCGGCTACCATATCGTATGGTCAGGGTGGCGCGACCGCCTACGGCACAGGCTTTGTCAATCTTGGCCACCCAGCCGCTGCCATGGTGAGCCGCTATGCATATTATGGCCCGGAAGAAGACAAGGCAGAAATGTTTGGCTGGATGATGACCCCAGGCTATGCCCAGCGCGTACTGCAATGGGTTGGCGATGATACCTCGCTCGCTGCCAAGCACCAGTTCATGATCCGCTTTTTCCAGGAGCAGAGCAGTGGCGCAATGGGATCAGATTACTTCATGCGACAGGCGCAAGCTGTAGCGCAGTAGCGAGCCAACATATCCTGGCAGGGTACGCCATCCGCACCGCCCGCCTTGTCAAAAACCCCAAAAAAAGGCATGACTTCATTCACGGAAGCGCATGGCTACATCAAGAAATGGTGCGCATGGTGCCCCCTACCAAACGCAGGTCACATCTCATCTTGCTATCGCTTTCACTGTAGGGGCTATTGCAAGACTGAGGTGACGGGAATGTACAGCAACACCATCAATTGACTGAAGATTTTTTGAGCAGGTTTCGATAACTTCAGCAAGAAATGTGAAGCAGAGAATTTTTCCCGCAGCAATACTCGATTCCATCGAATCTGCGTGAATGATGAATGATGTTGAATCGCGATGCTTGCCTGATGTATGCCCTGGGCAAAAATTATCATAGACATCACCATCGTCTTCATCACCGCAGCGATATCCCGGCGCACTCAGAGGTGCCGGTGGTTCACTCAAATAGCAAGAAGACTGGAGACGCAGTGATTAAGAAAAGTTTACATTATGGCAGTGCAATTCTGCTATTGGGCGGCATGACGGTAGCCGCATCAGCCCAGGAAGCCGACAAACCAAAAGAAGAAAAGATAGAGCGAGTTACCGTCACGGGCTCTTCCATCAAACGCATTGACGCCGAGACAGCACTCCCCGTAACCGTCATCAAGGCAGATGAATTCGTCAAAAAAGGCATGACGACGATAGAAGAGGTGATGACCTCACTATCGATGAACCAGCAAACCACGGTGGCAGCCGGCAATGTCGGTGCAGAAACCGGTGGTAAATCGTCTGCCAACCTGCGCGGCCTGGGCGACGGGCGTACCCTGATTTTGCTGGATGGCCACCGCCTGCCCAACCATCCCTATGATGGTAGCAGTGCCGACTTGTACAGCATCCCTTTTGCCGCCATCGACAGGATAGAAGTGCTGCGCGATGGCGCTTCGCATATCTATGGCACCGATGCGATAGCAGGTGTCATCAACTTCATCACCAAGCGCTCGGTCAAGGACACAACCGTGACAGTAGAAGCAGTCATGCCGCAACAAAGCGGCGCCAGGGAAAAGCGCTTCAGCATCACCTCGGGTTTTGGCGATCTCGACAAAGATGGCTACAATGTTTTCGGTGCAATCGATCATCATGAACAAGCCAGGCTGATGGCGACTGAGCGCGCATTCTCGGCAACCGGTATCTTGCCGGACAGAGGCATCAGCAAGACCAGTGGCACGACCTTTCCAGCCAATTTCTTTTCCACCGCAGGCATTTCTGGCAACCCACGCTTTGCAAGCGGTTGCCTGGCACCAGATGCCATCAAGAGTACGACCAACCAGACCTGCCGCGAAGATTATGCACGCTTCGTCGATGATATTCCAGAGACAAAGCAGAGCAGCTTGCTCGGCAAAGCCACCATGAAAATCGGCCAGGACGGCCTTGCTGGCCTGGAGCTATTGCATAGCGAAAGTACCAATATCAACCGTATCGCGCCGCCACCGATGACTGGCCTGATCATGCACTCCAGCAGCAAATGGTATCCGGGTGGCACAGGTGGCACACCCGCCGTTGCTGGCCTCAATGGTGAAGACCTGACAGTCAGTTGGCGCACGGTCGAAGGTGGCCGTCGCGAAGCGACCAATCTCGGTGTTTCTGACCGTCTGGTAGCTTCTTTATCAGGTACGCTGGCCGGATGGGAACTCAGCGGTTCCATCACCGGTGCGCGCACCAGAGTGACTGAGGATTTGAGCGCAGGCTACCTGAATGATGAGGCGATACAGAATGGCATCAATAATGGAGTCTTGAATCCGTTTGGGCCACAAGATGCTACCGGGGCAAGCTTGCTGGCAAGCTCACAGGTGCGCGGCCAGGTCATTGCCGCGACTGCCCGCAATACCGGTTTCGACATGCGTGCAACACGCGACCTGATGCAGCTACCAGCTGGTCCGCTGGGTTTTTCCATGGGGATTGAAGGGCGACGCGAAACTTCAGAATTCATCGTCAAACGTGGCCCCCTCGACCAGATGATGATATCGCGTGCCAGCGGCTTGGTGGCAGCCAAGGACACCAGCGGATCACGTAATCTTTCTGCCGTCTTTGCAGAAGCCAACATCCCCATCACCCGTGAACTTGAAACCCAGGTGGCCGCGCGTTATGACCGCTATAACGATGCAGGCAATAGCTTCAATCCCAAGATTGGTTTCCGTTATCAACCTTCCAAACTGTGGCTCTTGCGAGGCTCGATGAATACTGGTTTTCGCGCACCTACGCTCTATGAGTTGAATGGCCCTATCGTCAGCAGCATCACATCTACGCAATACAATGATCCCTTGCTGTGTCCGGGTGGCGTAGCAAAGCCAGGTGTGAATCCGAATATTTCTTGCAATATGAATTTGCCCACCCATGTGGGCGGGAACCGTGATCTCAAGCCTGAGCGTTCCAAATCATATTCGCTGGGCATGGTATTTGAACCAAATTCAAAACTGACGGTATCGCTGGACTATGCCAAGATTTCTATACGCGATGAAATCGGCGAAGTGCTGTACGAACAAATGATCATGAACGACTTCGACAAGTACCGTGATCGCTTCCACTACAATGCTGCTGGCACTGCGCTTGACTACATCAATGTATCGTCGCTGGGTAATTCGGGAGAAGTCACGACGCAGGTGCTGGATTTGACTACCCAATGGCGCCTGCCAGCATTCTCTTTCGGTACTATCGACGGCTGGTTCAATGGCTCTTATGTATTGAAGGATACTTATACCACCATAGACGGCGACACGCCTGACAACATAGGTGTCTATAACGGTGTGGTACGCTGGCGCCATAATGCTGCCATACGCTGGTCCCAGGGCCCATGGTCTGCCACTTTGTCGCAACGTTACTCTGGCGGTTACACCGATCAAAACCTTGTGGAAGACAAGTTCAAGCGAGATGTGGCTGCCAATTCCATCTGGACCCTGGCGACCAGTTATACCGGCTTCAAGAACCTGACACTGTCAGCAGGTATCAAGAACTTGCTGAACACCAATCCGCCGTTCTCGAATCAGGCACCGAATGCACAAACCGGCTATGACCCGCGCTTCGGAGATCCTATAGGGCGTTCGTTTTATTTGCGGGCTAGTTATAAACTGTAAGGTGATCTGGAGATGGAGTAAATATTTCTAGCTGTAGGGCTTTGAACTTCACCCGCTACTGTCTGAGATAATGTGCCTGACAACAAATGACTGATAAATTCCCTCCCTTTCAAGGGGAGGGTTAGGGTGGGGATGGGTTTCGGTCAATTTACGGTAAGTGAATTTACTTCGGAAACCCATCCCCATCCCAACCATTCCACCGCGCAGCTTGCAAGCTGCTTAGAGATTCGTGGCACAAGCTGCGCTTTGCGAATTCCCACAAATCTCCCCTTGAAGGGGAAAGGGTTTGAAACACGTCATCTCAATTGAATTATTTAGCTAAAAAATCTACCTCATCACTTAATTGGATGCAGCCGCCTTACCCCGCGCCACATGCAATTTCTTGTAACTATCTATCAGACGCTGATGTCTTTCCAGCCCTTCCAGTTTCATGCTGGTTGGTGTCAGGCCAAAGAAGCGCACGCTGCCATCGACTGAACCCAATACCGCATCCATACGGTCGTTACCAAACATGCGGCGGAAATTGACGACATAATCATCAAGTTCCAGCTCATCATCCAGCGTCACTTCCAGCACCACATTCAGGGCCTGATAAAACAAACCGCGATCAACGGTATTGTCGTTGTACTGCAAGAAGGTTTCGACCAGCTCTTTCGCTTCTTCAAAGTCCTGCAAAGCGAGATTGATCAGCAGCTTTAATTCGACGACAGTGAGCTGGCCCCAGACCGTGTTCTCGTCAAACTCTATGCCTATCAGGGTGGCGATGTCGCTGTACTCGTCCAGTTCATTATTCTCCAGACGCTCCAGTAAGTCTTCCAGTTGTTCATCATCCAGCGTATACAAATTCAGCACATCTTCGCGGAAAAGCAGGGCCTTGTTGGTGTTATCCCAGATCAGGTCTTCCACCGGATACACTTCAGAATAACCGGGCACCAGGATACGGCAGGCAGTGGCACCCAGATGATCATACACGGCCATGTAAACTTCTTTACCCATCTCCTTGAGTATGCCAAACAAGGTCGCGGCTTCATCGGCATTCGAATTTTCACCCTGACCAGAGAAATCCCATTCCGCAAATTCGTAATCAGCCTTGGCACTAAAGAAGCGCCACGACACCACGCCGCTGGAATCAATGAAGTGTTCAACAAAATTATTTGGCTCAGTCACTGCATTGCTGACAAAGGTAGGCTGAGGCAAATCGTTGAGGCCTTCAAAGCTACGGCCTTGCAGCAACTCTGTCAGGCTGCGTTCCAGCGCCACTTCCAGACTGGGGTGTGCGCCGAAAGAGGCAAACACGCCACCCGTGCGCGGGTTCATCAAAGTCACGCACATGACAGGATATTGGCCACCCAGCGACGCATCTTTCACCAGCACAGGAAAGCCCTGCTCTTCCAGACCCTGAATGCCCGCCACAATGCCAGGATATTTCGCCAGCACTTCTTGCGGCACATCCGGCAAGGCTATCTCACCTTCCAAAATTTCACGTTTGACGGCGCGCTCAAAAATTTCGGACAGGCACTGCACCTGCGCCTCAGCCAGGGTATTACCGGCACTCATGCCATTGCTGGCGTACAGGTTTTCGATCAGGTTGGATGGGAAATAAACGACCTCGCCATCTGACTGACGCACATAAGGCAGCGAACAGATGCCGCGCTCTGCATTGCCAGAATTGGTATCAATCAGATGCGAGCCACGCAGCTCACCCTCAGGATCATAAATCTCCCGACTATACTCATCCAGTATCTCTTTGGGCAAAGCATCCCTTTTGCCAGGCTTGAACCAGCGCTCTTCCGGGTAATGCACAAAGGCCGCATTGGCGATGTCTTCACCCCAGAACGAACCTGCATAAAAATGGTTGCAACTCAGGCGCTCGATATACTCACCCAGGGCCGAGGCCAGCGCGCTCTCCTTGGTCGCACCCTTGCCATTGGTAAAGCACATGGGCGAATGCGCATCGCGTATATGCAGCGACCACACATTAGGAATAATATTGCGCCACGAAGCAATTTCTATCTTGATACCCAGACCCGCCAGCAAGCCAGACATATTGGCAATGGTCTGCTCCAGCGGCAAGTCCTTGCCCAGGATATACGTGGCAGCATCTGCAGTAGGGTTCAAGCTCAGCAGAGCCTGCGCATCGGCATCCAGGTTCTCGACTTCTTCAATCACAAACTCCGGCCCGGCCTGCACCACTTTTTTGACCGTGCAACGATCTATGGAACGCAAGATGCCTTCACGGTCTTTGGCAGAAATATCCGCAGGCAACTCCACCTGTATCTTGAAAATCTGTGCGTAACGATTTTCAGGATCAACAATATTATTCTGCGACAGCCGGATATTTTCAGTAGGGATATTGCGGGTATTGCAATACAGCTTCACAAAATAAGCCGCACACAGAGCCGACGAAGCCAAAAAGTAATCAAAAGGACCAGGCGCAGAACCATCCCCCTTATAACGGATAGGCTGATCAGCTATCACCGTAAAATCATCGAACTTGGCTTCCAGACGAAGCTTATCGAGAAAGTTAACCTTAATTTCCATGGGGGAGTTCCAAAATAATGTACAAAATCATGTGGCCGCTATTATCCGTCTTTTTCTGGGCGGACAGGAAAGCTTGTTGAACAGCATGTTGATTTGTACAGAAACTTGCCCCATTTTCCTAGACAATTTGACTATGGAATGTATTTGTATTTTAGAAACAAATCAGCATTGCAGCTCTTTCGCTTCAGTAATCCATTCTTGTACTGGCTTCAGACAGGCAACTCTGTCCATGTAATCCGCAACAGCTTGTGACTTAACAGTAAGTTCATAGGTCCGAAATCTCAAAACCATGGGAATAAAGTAGGCATCGGCAATCGACAATTCTCCAAAAAGAAAAGGGCCGCCATACTCTCCAAGACACTGCTCCCAGATTTTTTCAATACGCAAGACATCTCGTTTGACTGCTGCCACGCAGATTGCTTTTTTGCCGCTATCGGCATCGATCTTGCTGATATCGAAATGCAGTGCCCGGCGCATGCAGATAAATTCTGCATGCATTTCGGCACAAATACTCCTGGCATGCGCCCTCTTCCTGCTATCTGCTGGCCACAAGTGTTTGTCGGGGAAACGTTCTGCCAGATACTCACATATCGCTAACGAATCCCAGATCACTTGATCATCCAAAACAAGACAGGGTATGCGCCCTGATGGCGAATATCGCGCAATCGACTCAGCCGTATCCGGTTGATTTAGACGAATCTTAATCTCTTCGTAAGCAATATCGAAAAAACGCATAAGCAACCATACTCGCATGGTCCAGGAAGAGTAGTTCTTGCTGCCAGTGACGAGTTGCATCATATTTCCGGCTGCAGCATTTTCAAGATACCGGCGCTGTCGACTACCGTTGCAAACTCGCCATGCAGGCTCGCCAATGCAGTATCGTGCATATCTTCAGCACTAAAGTAGCGCCCGTCCGGCCCGCGGCGTTCAAACGTTGCGGTAGCGTCTGCGACGAGATAAGTGACGAATCCAAAATTACCTGCCATGCGTGTCGTGGTGGACACGCAATGATCGGTCGTGATGCCTGCAATGACCAAGGTTGTCACGCCATTTTCACGCAGGCGCTGTTCCAGGTCGGTGCCAATGAAAGAGCTATTCACACTCTTGTAAAGCACAGGTTCACCGGGTAGCGGCACAGCTTCCGGTTTCACGTTGAAGCCGGGATGGCTGGGGTGGAACAAGCTCGTGATCCTGGGTGAACGGTGCTGGATATGAATAATAGAGCGCTGCATGTCACGCCAGGCAGCCAGCAGCGCTGCAATATTGGATTCAGCGGCTGGATTGTTACGATGTCCCCAGCTTGGATCATCAAATGCTTGTTGCACATCAATCACGATCAATACAGCATCTTGGGATAAGGGTTTCATACAAATTCCTTTCAATAAATATCGAGGTCAATTTATCTTAGGGTGCTGCATTCACCACAACAACCGAAATCCCCTATACTTCACGCCTATCCATGAAGGATTTCGATCACATAAATGAACAGACTGAAACTCAATCAGCTTGAAATATTGATCGCCGTGGCCGATACAGGTGGCTTTGGCGCTGCTGCAGCAGAACTGGGGTGCACCCAATCGCGCATCAGCCACGCCATTACGGAACTGGAGGCAAGTTTGGGAACCCGCCTGCTGTTGCGTTCACGCTCTGGCTGCCAGCCCACTGATGCAGGTCACCAGGTTCTGGCGAAAGCGCGGCAAGTGCAGCATCTGGTGAATAGCATGGCCGACACCACAAAAGACGATACAAGGGTGGCAGGCCGGGTACGCATCGCATGTTTTCGTAGCGTAGCCACCCACTTACTACCGCGGGCATTGGCGGCTCTCGCCAGCGAATATCCAGGCATACGTGTCGATATAGATGACAGTTGTGAAGAACGCGAAGATGTGGCTCATGCCGTTAAAGAAGGCCGCGCCGAAATAGGCATTGCACATCTGCCCGTCGATTCAGAATTTCTGGCGCATTCTTTTGTCGCGGATTCCTACGTGCTGCTGGTGCCAGCCTCGCTGCATTTATACGCGCCCATATCCTGGGAACAATTCAAGGGCCTGCCCTATATCCAGCTCAATTGCTCAGGTGCGCTCGACATACTGGAGCGGTGTCGCGCTGCAGGATTTAATGCCGAACTCTCACGCACACTGACTACCGACACCAGCATCGCAGCCATGGTCAGACATGGCGTAGGTTATTCCATACTCCCCCGGCTTGCCGTCTTTCCAACGCCCGATGGCGTAAAAATCGCAGATCTGCCCATCGCCGCAAAACGCCAATTCGCGCTGATCGCATTACCTGACACAGCCCGTACAAAAATTGTGCAAATCGTCATGCGTTTCATACGCAATAAACAGTTTGTGAAGGAGAGCGAAGCTTTCCGGGCTGGTCTTGTTGACTGGTAATCGGTCTAGGAAGAATGCAGCCAATTACGCATTGGTTGCCCTGGTCGGAATTGTGATTCACCAATTCTGGCTTTAGTGTCGTGAACCAGCAAAATGTTCAACAACACCCCATCCTCACGACTCAGGATCAAACCCAAATACTCGCAACTCCTGATCACAGCGACAAGCTTTCGCGATACGTGTAGCCCAGGCGATGGCGTCTTCTCTTGAAGTAAGCTCAAGTACAGTGAAGCCACCATTGAGTGGCGGTGCCCAAGGATAGCCTCCTTCGGCGATCCTACCATTGGCAGACACCAGTACGGGGGCTACTGTTTCGTCAATACCACCGCCGAAAACGTAGACACCTGCTTGCTTGGCCTCGCGTATCACGGCATGCGCGTCTCGCCCCACTATCTCCATCTCACTGTCGGCTACCTTCATTGCAGCACTGGGGAATGAAATGAGATACTTTGCCATGATCGTGAATTCCTTATACTGTTTGCGGCGTCCTGCCCGGCAGAGTGCAAGCACCGGCAAAAGTTAACGGTGAGCCGGGTCTGAAAACCATCTGGTTAGGATAGCAGGAAGTGCGGGTTGCAGCATAGCCCTTGCAGGCGTTGTGCTCAAATCAGGACAGCCATCCCGTCACCTGACGGTCAGCGTGCGAGCTGTGCATGGTTGGTGCGCTTGGTCATCTGAAGAGGGTGAAAACTTGCTCAAAAATTAATGGGGTATAATTGGCAATATTTTGTGTCGCCCTCTATTCCTCAGATGGTCCGCTTCAGCAATCTTGCATGCTGAGCGACCGGACATGGACGAACGGCGCTTGCTGGTAACCTCTGCTGAAAGTTTTGCCACATGCCGTCCCCATACTACCAAGCATACTGGCGTATGCCTTCTTCAAGCTGGCGCTGCCGTTTGTGTTGCCCGCGATTCCTTCGTTACCGCTCTGCTCAGTCGGAATGCAGGGACACAAGCTTTGCCGCACCCGGTGTCAAGCCGGGCGATGATATGCAGTCCAATTTTTTAACCCTAAGCTAGTGGCACTGAAGCCTGCACCGATCTCGCCCGATAAGCAGATGCATGACGGTGGCACGGTGAGTGACGAATTAATCCGCTTGACTGAAAAGTCACCAAGCCAAGCAAGCTGGTGCGTGTTGTTAACACTTCAGTTGAAATCCGAAATTGTATTGTGGCGCAGCTGCGCCAGCCTATCGAAAGTCCTCTGTGATGAAAAAACAAGTAGTAGCAGTACTCAGTCTGATGATCAGCGCTCATGCGGCGGCCGACGTCGACACCGGTATGACCGCGCTCAGCGACGGCCATTGCGAGGTCGCCATCAAAGAGCTGAGTGCGCCTGCGCGCGCCGGCAATGTCAAGGCCCAGAAGGCGCTGGGGGATTTGTATCAACGTGCGAGGCGCGACTGCAGCGATACACCTGCTGATGAAACTAAGGCGCTGTCCTGGTACCTGATGGCGGCGCAACAAGGCGACTTGGAGGCGCAAAAGAAGTTGGTCTTTATTTACAAGCTAGGGAAGTCGCCCAATCCCGAACAGTCCGTGCGCTGGTTGCTGAAGGCGGCAGCACAGGGCGGCGGCGCGGATCTGTCGGCGCTTGGCACCGTGTATGAAAATGGCGAGGGCCTGACACGCGATCTCACATTGGCCTACGCGATGATGACGCTGTCGCTACAGCGCAGTGACTGGCTTGGGCGTCATAACACAGAAAACTATCTCCCTATCTTCAGCGAGAAATTGTCGCCCGACCAGATTGAGGAAGGGAAGAGTCTGGCTGCCAACTGGAAGCAGGGCACTGCACTTCCAGCCACCTCGCAAAGCGGGCGACGCTCGCCGATTGACTGGTATCTGCGTCTCGCCGAGGGCGGTGATCTGGCCGCCGCGCTCAAACTGGGCACGCTATATGGCAGCTACGACTCGGGTCGCGAAACTAATCTTGAGCTGGCCGCGCACTGGTTGCGCAAAGCGGCCCAGGGTGGCAGCGCCGAAGCCCAGTCCCGTCTGTCTAAAGCTTATGCACACGGCGACGGCGTGACCGAAGACTTTGTGCTGGCCTACCTGAGTCTGTCGCTGGCCGCTCGCGGCGGCGCCGCGAATGCCGTCAGTAGCATGGCGGAGTGGGAAGCAGCGCTGACCGATCAGCAACTGGCCGAGGCGAAAGGCATGCTGACACAATGGAAAGTGGGCACGCCATTGCCGGAGACTTCACAATACGGCGCACAGCGCAAAGTGCACTATGTGCGCAGCGGCACCAGTAAGGCAGCGCCAACGGACGAGGTGCGCAAGCTGTTTGCGGCCGCCAGCGAAGGCGATGAAGCCACGTTCACGCATCTGATAGCAAGGGTCGTCAATCCCAACGACTACATGGTGGAAAATTGCAAGCTATTGCATACCTTGCTGATGCCAGCCCTTAGCCTGCGTGCCGACGAAACTGCCTGGCAGCGCGTGCACGACAGTACGCCTGATCTGGCGCACTGGCAGAGCCAACGCGCCAAGCACCTTGCGTTGTTGCCCGCCAAGACGCGCATGCTGGCCCTGGCGCTGAGCCATGGTGCCAGCTTTGACGAAGGCTGCTTCAACAGCAATGCCGCCGCGCTGCATCTGGCCAGCATGTTTGGCTCGCCGGAGATGGTGCGCATGTTGCTGGCCAAGGGCGCGGACCCGCGCCAATATGGCGGTAGCAACGGCATCTATGCGCCGCTCGAATACGCGCTCAAACAGCATGAGCATGGCCTGCAGTTTCCCGAGATGATAGATCCAGAACAACGCAGCGAGATCATGCTCGCCTTGCTGAAAGCCGGGGCGCAACGCCCCTATCTGTTGCTAGACCAGCGCAGGGCACGCGAGGCAAAGGCGAAAGGCCAGGCCGCGCCCGACCGGCCTTCGGCTGATTACCTCGTGTGGAACACGCTGCTCGGGCTGACGACGGGGGCGGCTGTGCTGGACGCCCTGGTCGCCACCGGTACCACCCCGTATGCTGGCGACGATGGTGTGTCGCCGCTGGCTTACGCCGCCCGGGCCGGCAATGCCGATGCAATCGGCTGGTTGAAAACCCGTGTGCCGCGCTTTGATGAAGCCGGGCGCGACCGGTGGGTCGACGCGGCCATGCTGGCGATGTACAACAGCAAGGAATCGTCCGACCAGGTATTGCGCCAGTTGCTGGTGCCGGACTTGCACTGGGCACAGACCGGCCCTCTGTGGGAAAGCGGCCAACCGGACTATTATCCGATCCGCTCGCCCGTGGTGCAGATGAGCGGCGACACCCTGCTTGGCCACGCGGTGCGGGCCCATCGTCTCGACTGGGTCGCCAAGCTGGTGGCGCTGGGCGCACCTGTAGGCAGCCCGAATAATCAGAGCGCGCTAGCGCTGGCGCTGAGCTCTGGCGATGCGGCGATGGTGAAGCTGCTGCTGAGCCTGGGTGCCGATCCGCTGGCCGGCAAGAAGCCGCCGCTGACCCAGGTGCTGACGGCGAAAGAGGGTGATGCCAATATGTTGCCGCTGTTGCTGGAGCATATAGCCCGGGGGAACAAAGCGTCGCTCAGCAGCATCGCGCCGGCGGCGCTGGAAGAGGCCGTGTTGTCCGCCGACACAGAGCAGGGCGCACGCCGCGTGCGTGTGCTGGTGGCCGCGGGTTTCACCGCCCAGGGGCTCAGCGCCCAGGCGGTGCGCAGCGCGCTCGACTCGCCCGATAGTGAGCTGGCCGGCTTCCTGCTCGAGCATGGCATGCTGAGTTTAGCGGCCGGACAGACGCGCGCGGCCGCGGATGTGGTGGCCTTGCTGGCAGCAATCGACCGCAAGCGGATCGACCTGGTGCGGCGCATGCTGGAACTGGGTTTCGACGTGAACCTGCACTTCGAAGACATGCCCAGCCCGGTGGAACTGGCCATCACGCGCGGCAACACCGACATGCTCAAGGCGCTGCTCGACAAAGGCGGGCGCTTCGATACCAGCTATCGCGACAAGAACGGCAGTGGTGTGCTCGACCGCGCAGTCGCGGCAAACAATGTCGCTATACTCAAGCTGGTAACCGGAAATGGCCAACTGCGGCTGAACGAGGTGTGCCTGCCTGCCACGCGCATGCTGGCCCAGACCGTGCTCGACACATCAGATCAGTATTGGGCTTTGCTGCGCGCCCAGGGCTTGATGGCCGAAACTACGCCTTGCCGTGACATGGCCGAGCGCCTGATCAACTACCTGAGTGAGCGTAACGAACGGCCGCTGCGCGGCTGGATCGCCGAACGCTTGAAGCAACGTCTGAAGCAAATCGGCTCCAGGGAGACCAGCTTGAGCGCAGCCAGCTGGGCCAATTTGCGTCAAAACGAGAGCGACGACTTGATTGCGGTTCTGGAAACAGCCGGCTGGCGCGCTCCGCCGGTGCGCACCGCAGCAGCACTGGCGCCGTTGCCGAAGGCCGTCGGCACTGACCTGGCGCTGCAAAAGAAACTGCCCGGGCACTATTACTTGAAGGGGGTCACCGAGGTCGGCTCCGAAATCGTGCTGCGCGCCGACGGCCGCTTCAATTATTCGCTCGCGTATGGCGCGACGGATCAGATGGCGCGTGGCAGATGGCAGGTCAATCAAGGTCAGCTCGTGTTTCGCAGCGACCCCGCCGGGTCGCCCGGTGCGCCGTTGACACCCTCGCTCGCGCCGTCGACGTTAGTGCCCCAAGCCGGACAACTGTCGATCCAGGTCCGTTCGCGCGAGCGCAACGTCGCCAAGGTGGATGTGACGGTGTTGGGTGACGCCCCTGTCATGCTGCACGGGTACACAGATAGCACGGGCTGGCACACTGCTCACGTGGGGCCAGTGCGCCAGATCGTGTTCTACCATCCAGAACTCAACCGCGGTCGCCCCTATGTCTATGAAGTGCCGGGCGGGTCTATCGGGGAGAGCAACTTCAGCTTTGACTTGGCTGCGCGTCCAGCGGTGTTCGAAGACTTCAATCTGAGCATGACTGTGCGCGATGGCGCACTGGTGTGGACGCGCAATGGACGCCCCTTGACGTATGAAAAAGCGAGCAAGGAATAGGCGCACGATGCTGACACATTACTTTTATCACTCTACACAGGAGCCAAAGATGAAGCAGAATTTACTGATTGAGAGCAGGCGCGCCTTGCGCGTCGCCATGTACGCGCTGGGTTTATGCGCAATGGCTGGCAGTGTGCAGGCCGCCACCCTCGATTTGAGTGATTGCGATGTGCTGATCGGAACTCAGTCTGCTCAGGCATACAAGAAGTGGATCAGCGACAACGAGCGCCGTGCCAATGCCGGCGAACACCAGGCCATTCGAAGTCGCGCCGCGGACGCGGTCAGGCGACTAACGTGCCACGAAGAAAAGCTGACTGGCCGTAGCAGCTCGCGTGTGACAATCACCATGTCCGGTGGTGCTGCCGGGGCCGAGAAAGAGGGCCCTTCGGTGACAACCAGGTCAGCCGGCATCCCGAATATCGAGCTCCAGCCAGCCGCCTTGAAGACCCTGAACGACGCCGTGCGCTACACCCATCAGGCCGGCGTTTTCGACCCCGGGTATAAGAGCCTGTCGGCGCAAACCGTGGTGCGCTACGCGGCGGCGCTGCCCGAGCGGATCGACGAGGCATATGCCGACGCGGCCGGTGCGTATGCCTACGATTGCGTGCTGAAACTTCCATATGGCATGCGCGTCACCGACGCTGGCTGCGCCACTGACCGCACCGCGCGCGCCGAGCTGACCCCGCGCGTGACGCCCGAACACCGCGCCACGGCTGACACAGCAGCACAGAAATGGGCCGAGAAACTGCACAACCCGGAAGGGCGTTAGTACGGCCTTTATTGTGTGATTTTTGTACCCAGATAATATTGAGGTGTACTGTCAATAACGGACACAGGGTGAAGCTCTTACTGTCAAGGTGAAGCATTTCACCACCTTAAAGACTGCGTTGGGGTGTTTCGACCTCATCGTGACAAACATGAACTTTGCACGCAGCATGTTGATATCAGGTTTTAGTGATCCTTAGCAACAGGTGGTGCGCCGCCATTAAGTTGTCGCTGCATCAGATCTTTGGCCGCCGCGAGTGCATCGTCCACCTTTGCCGCAACATCCGGAATGACGCCCACGCCCTCCCAGTTTGTATGGGTGATTGGGCTGATCGAGCGTCTACTTGGTATAAAGGCAGCAAAATACTCGCTGAGACGATATGGGCGCGAAGCGTTAGCGCCGCCCCAAGTGCGTTCGCCGATCACCGTGGCGCGTTTCAATGCCTGCATTTGGTACGCGAATGATTCGGCGGCGGACTTCGTGTTGGGGCCTGCCAGGATGAGGACCGGCTTCTTGCCACCATAGCGTTTGCCGTCAAGCTTATCCTGTGTCCAATACTGCGTGGTGATGCCGGTTGCACGTTCCCAGGTGTCGTTGAGGCGGGTGCGCTCGTCAACCAGATAGCTGATCAGTAGCGCCACTGAGTCTCCCCCGCCACCGCCGTTGTTGCGCAGATCAATGATGAGGCCATCGGTGTCAGCGAGTTCATTCATCACTGCGGCGAACTTGTCGGATACGAGGAAAACTGGCCCGAAAGAGGAAATCTGCAGGTAGCCAATATTGGGGCTAAGGTGATCAGCCTTTTCCACGCCAAGGTTTGATGCGAGAATCTTTTCAAGAGCGGCAGGCGGCACCTGTTTTTCCCACTCCGCCCGAGTCTGGGGTGGCGGCGGCATTGCATCATCGGGCGGCACCGGGCGGGTGCTGACATATACCGCCATATGCTTGTCGTGGACAACACCCTCAATATCATCCAACAGCTGTTTGGCCAGCTGTTTACCGTCCGTGATCCCATCGTACTTGCCCTCGCGCTGGTGCTGGCGCAAGACGACCTCGGCTTGTTGGGCTTTGTCTGGAAAAACGTAGTTGGCATTCAGCTTGGCAATCAGCGTATCGATGACCTCCAACCGGGTCGCACTATCGACCTCCCCTGTCGGCGACGGGCTGGCGATTACCCCTGTCACGGTCAGCAATAACAAAGACAGTGTGACCATCCATTTCTTTTTCATTATCTTCCTTTCAGATCAATATATGGAAACGATTAATTGCAAACTGAACCAAAAAACGCGCCGTCGGCACGAGGGTGGCCGTTCAACAGACGGGGTTCAACAGCTGTGCTACATCTGGCGGAACTGCTTGGTAAACCCCTCACTAACGGTCAAGCGCTCGGTCCGGCCTTTCAGGATTACCTCCAGCCCAGCGCCGCCGCGCGCCCCGTATTCACTGCGTTCGATCCGGTCAATGGCCTGAAGATTGACGATGGCGCTGCGGTGGATTTGCGCGAACAGCTGCGGGTCCAGTTGCTCGAGCAGGGACTTGAGAGGCAAGCGAATCAGCGAATCGCCGTCCACCGTCACCACCCGCGTGTACTTTTCGTTCGACTGGAAGTACAGTACTTCGCTCACCATCACCAGCCGCACCGAATTGCCACTCGAAGCCTTAATCCACTTGAGGTACACCGGTGCACTCTCCTGTTCAAAAAGCTGTTTCCACACGGTCGGTGGCGGGCTTGCGGTCGTGCGCGACTTCAGACGGCGGATCGTCTGCAGCAGGCGTGCGGTCGTCAACGGCTTGACCAGATAGTCGGACGCGCCGGCATCGAAAGCGGCCAAGGCATATTCCGCATGCGCCGTAACGAACACGACTTGGCACGACTCGGGAATATGGCGCGCCACCTCCATGCCGTTGAGGCCGGGCATCTGTATGTCCAAAAATACGATGTCCGGTTTCAGCGCATCGATACTTGCCACCGCTTCGATGCCGTTTTCGACTTGGCCGGCAATTTGTAGTTCGGGCCACAAGACACGCAGCTGGTCCATCAGCTCCGCCCGCAGCAGAGGCTCGTCTTCGACGATCAGGGCGCGTGGCATCATGCGTGGCTCCCAACAATAGGCACGGTCAACAATGCACGTACTCCTTGTCCGTCGCCCGGCTCCACGAAAAGGCTGGCCTTGCGCCCGTATAGCAGCAGCAAGCGCTCTGCGATATTTGCCAGCCCCGTGCCTTGTCCGGCTTGTTCGGTCAAACCAACGCCGTCGTCGACCACAGACACGCTCAGCAGCTCGTCCTTCCCGTCGCTCTCATGCCTTGCGCTGATGGTGATCAGGCCCGGTCGGCTGGCCCGCTCCAAACCGTGTTTGACGGCGTTTTCCACAAGCGAGATCAGCATCGCCGGCGGGAACGGCAGGCTGCGCAATTCCTCTGCCACTTCGACTGCGAAGCGCAGGCGCGCGCCCATGCGGATGCGCATCACCGCCAGGTAGTCGTTAACAAGATCCATTTCTCGCCCCAGGGTCGAGGACACTGAGCGCATATCCGGCATCGCGTTCTGCAGATAGCCGACCAGGTGGTCGAGCATGTCCTGCGCGGCCTGCTGGTCGGTACGGATCAGGTACTTTAGATTTGCCAGGGTATTGAACAGGAAGTGCGGCTCGACTTGGGCCTGCAAGGCTGACAGGCGCGCCTGCAGCGAGGTGCGTTCCAGCTCGCGCTCACGCCGAGCCGCGTCCAGTGCGTTTGCATGGCGCGTGAGGTGCTGGCGCAGTTGAGCAGACACCATCTCGGCTGTCTTCAGCGACTCACCCTGCTGGATCGCGAACCAAGCCAGGCCCGGGCGGCAGCGCAGCTCGATGCGGCAGCTGGGGCCCAAATCGGACGATACCCTCACCTCGACATGGCGCCCCAGCACCAACGGGCGCCAGCGGCCCAGCACGATCCGGCCCTTGAAAGGGTCGTGGACGAACGCCGGCGGGCCGGAGTAGCCGAGTGCAGTGCCGAGTGCCAGCCCCGACAAGGACTCGGTACACAGGTCGAAGGTAGTATAGGTATTGAACGGCGCATCTATACGACGCGTCACCGAAGAAGCCATCGCCTCCGTACACAGCGCCTTGCCCTCCTCGCCCAGCCGGGCAATAAAGCTGCGGGCGATCCCGCTCGAAATCAGCGCGAGCCAGGCCATCACCGCCAGCGCAACGCCGCCGACAATGTACGGAGTCAGCTTGCGGTGATCTACTTCTCCCGGCGCAGCCGGACCGAAGTTCAACCAGATCGGCAGCAACGCGATCGCCAGCGACAGGAACAACAGCGAACCGGCATTGAAGCGCAGCGCCGACTGCAGCAGGTAGCGGCGCACCAAGCGGCGGTCGTGCTCGACTTCCGGTACGGGAGGCTCGTTGAATGGCAGAAATGGGGGAGAACTCATTAAATTCCTCGTGTAGAACTTGCCCGCTATTCTAACGGCTCGGGTGCGCGTGTTTTCACCCATGCGACAAATGCCCGCAAATCGGGGGGGAAACCGGCACCGGCGGGATGAATGCCGCCGACCCAATCGCTGCCCGGGCCTGGCGACCTAGAAGGATATAAGCGTGTGCCCAAATTTGGCTGGAGAGGCACGACAGGCTGTAAAGCGTTTCATTCGGAAGTAGCGTCAGCAGAATTCGATCGCTTAAATTGAGTCACCAAGAAAAATTTCATGTCGCCCCATGCAAAGATTGAAACGAGGTGAGAACAGACAGCTGAGGTTGAAGTTGTTGATTTGCACTGGAAATTGCCTCGCTTCATCTCGATCTGAAAAAACTGGGATTTGTAGGGTCGTATGACCGGGTGGCCGCCTTCGCCAGGAAGTGGAAGGTGGATCAAACTGACAGGGTCAATTCAGCTAGCAAAGAGCCTATAAAGATTCCCGTTATACGTTACCACCATTTACTCCTACATCAATGACGAACTTGAAAAACTCCCGTTACAGCCATTCCGATACATCAACGAATTACTCCCCCATCCCTGGCAAGCAGCTCAATAATTCCCACCATCACGATAACGCCACTTCAACCTGGGTTGGTAGGGGGCTTGCCCTGATGTTACCCCTTATCTCGTCAGTCAATCTGATCGCATGTGCAAATTTTGCTAATAGATTAAGTTGTGCGCCATCAAAATAGGATGATCAATTCGATTAGGTATGGCAAAATACTTGGTGCGGACTTGATCAAATCGGTTGTGTCCATCATGGAGAACCAAGTTTTAGCGTCGAATTTGACGCCTATTTTATTTTAGACCTGAATGTTCACGCGCCCCTCATTGTCTAGCTTTGGAAGGACCGGTGCCGTAGTTGGTATGTTGTATCTGCTCGTGGTGACCGTACTTTATTCGCTACTTTTGTTCATGTATTCGAACTGGGTTAACCTGACCGTAATTCTTACGCAAGCGGTCTTGCTGCTCTTTTTCGGTCCGCCGCTTGCCGCGTTGTGGTTTGCGACTGTAGTTCGCTTCAGGCATGAGGACACCCTTGTGATTCTGCCTCGCTGGACAGTGGTATTCCTTATCCTGGGAATGGCCATCGTAGTCGCTTTTGGCGTCTGGGCATTGGTTACATATCCGTGGCTGAGTCCCACGCACCCAGGCCCTGCCGCAGCAGGAATAGCTGTCGCTGCAGTTCCTGCATTAATTCTAGCGGCCTTCTATCTCAAAGACAATCAAAGGGCACATCGTGATATCGCCTAACTTTCAGCTCCAGCGGACTCATGACGGCGCCGTTGACGTGTGTGTGAAAACTTTATACTTGGTTGCGCTATACTTCGCTTTTCAATTCTCCATCTAAATTAACTTGTATAGCTTTTCCTGTTGCGTATTTTCCACTAGTCAGTGCAGGCAAGTAAAAAAATAGTGCATCTCATACATACTTTTATGTATTGAAATGGGAAAATGCTTGGACAAAAAAAATCTATTGGCAAAAATTTTGAGCCCTCTGACTCAATACTCTGGTTGCTGACTACAACTAATAAAGTTGGTCGCGGACTGAAATACTAAGTCTTTGATTTACAAGAGAGTACAAATACAATTAAAGTTGGTCGGAAGGGCTGCCAGCAACGAACGGAGCTCTCATTCAACGACCCTGGACTGGAAGCTGCGCTAAAAAGATACTTGGATCCGGATGATTCGGCATTCAACAGCGTCGAGTACTGTGGTATCTGCCTAGTCGGCTTCGATTATCAGAAATACCCAAGCGAGCCCAATAAAGTGACTGTAGCTGACGTTAAAAAGGCCATCGCTGGCGAAATCTCTAAGTGGCAGGAAAGCGTCCTGTGGTAAGCGATCTGATACGTGAGCGTTTCCCAAGCAGTTGGCTAAGTCGGTACATGCCTGAGGTTGCCAACAAATCTCTAAATGCCTTTGTTCGTAAAATTGATGGTGCTTGTATTGACAAGCATGTCGCATACCCTGCCTTGGCGTATGCCTCTAACATCGCAATAATCTCCACTTGCTCGCTTGTTGGTCCGCGCATTGGCTTGTTTGGAACAGTCAATTCATCTTCACAATGATTAATATAACCAGCCAATTTGTCATACTCAGTTTTGAAATGAGACAAATCATCGAACCAGGTCGAGATCCAGATCAGGTAACGCAGTGGATGAGTCATACCACTACCAGACAAGATTCGCAGAAACTGAGTCCGCAGAAGATGGGTGGCTGCCTCGTGATTGAGTGCCGGCAAGCACGCTAAATTCGATACCAGTTTTTCAAGCGAGACTTGGACTAGTGGCCACCGCACGCGTCCGCTTGCATAGGTCATACCAAGACAGGATAGGCGAATTCTGAACACTTCCGGGCGGACAGTTAAGCAACTCATTGCTTAACTGACTGAGCTTTAGGAGCCAGCTCGTTTCCTGTCGTGACAGCCTACGATCTTCCAACCAAGCCAGCGGGCCGCAATTGGCCTGCGTCGGAAGCACCCATGCAAAACGCGCTACCTGTAACAGTTTCAGGCTGGAGGCCCGTAGCCGGGCATTAATATCCGCTGACCGCGGTTATTAATGCCCCAGACTTTTATTACAGGGAATATTTTCGCTTCCGACCAACTTTATTTGTTCTAGTCAAACGCAATCTCATGCCCTATTCAACCGTGACACTTTTTGCCAGGTTACGTGGCTTGTCAACATCCGTCCCTCTTGCCAGTGCAGTGTGGTAGGCCAGCAATTGCAGTGGCACCACGTGCAATATGGGTGACAACTGGCCGTAGTGCTCTGGCAGGCGGATGACGTGTACACCTTCGCTGGAGGTGATGCGGGAGTCGGCGTCTGCGAAGACGTAGAGTTCGCCGCCGCGGGCGCGGACTTCCTGCATGTTGGACTTGAGTTTTTCTATCAGGGTGTCGTTGGGGGCGACGGTGACGACGGGCATTTCTTTGGTGACCAGGGCCAGGGGGCCGTGTTTGAGTTCACCTGCCGGGTAGGCTTCGGCGTGGATGTAGGAAATCTCTTTGAGTTTTAATGCGCCTTCGAGGGCGATGGGGTAGTGCAGGCCGCGACCGAGGAAGAGTGCATTTTCCTTGCGGGCGAATTCTTCTGCCCAGGAGATGATTTGTGGTTCCAGTGCCAGCACGGCGCTGATGGCGACGGGCAGGTGGCGCAGGGCGCGTATGTGTTCTGCTTCATCAGTTTCGCTGAGTCGGCCTTTGCTTTGTGCGAGGGACAGGGCCAGCAGGAACAGTGCTGCCAGTTGTGTCGTGAATGCCTTGGTGGAGGCGACGCCCACTTCTACCCCGGCATGGGTGATGTATGACAGGGCGCATTCACGCACCATCGCGCTGGTGGCGACATTGCAGACTGTGAGTGTGTGCAGCATACCCAGGCTGCGTGCATGCTTCAGCGCGGCCAGGGTGTCTGCTGTCTCGCCACTTTGCGATATAGTGACAACCAGTGAATTGGGGTTGGGCACGCTTTCGCGGTAGCGGTATTCGCTGGCGATTTCTACATTGACAGGGATTTTGGCGATGGCTTCTATCCAGTATTTAGCAGTCAGGCCAGCGTAATAGCTGGTGCCGCAGGCGAGTATCAGGACTGAGTCTATCTGCTTGAAGACTTTGTAGGCACCGTCACCAAACAGTTCGGGCATGATGCTGATGACGCCTTCTAGCGTATCGGCAATGGCGCGTGGCTGCTCGAAGATTTCTTTTTGCATGTAGTGGCGGTAAGGGCCCAGCTCTGCTGCGCCGCTGTGGGCATGCACGGTTTTTACTTCGCGCTGGACTGACTTGCCTTCGCTATCAACTATCCATACTTTTTGCAATTGCAGGTCGACGACGTCACCTTCTTCGAGATAGATGATCTGGTCTGTAGTGCCTGCGAGTGCCATGGCATCTGATGCGAGGAAATTTTCACCCTGGCCAACGCCGACGATCAATGGGGAACCCTGGCGTGCGCCGACGACGCGGTGAGGTTCATCGCGGCAGAATACGGCAATCGCAAATGCGCCTGTCAGGCGCTTGATGGCGATTTGCACGGTCTCGAACAAATCACCGCTGTAGAGGTGGTCTATGAGGTGGGCGATGACTTCGGTGTCGGTCTGGCTTTCAAAGACATAACCAGCTTGCGTCAGTTCTGCGCGCAGTTCTTCATGGTTTTCTATGATGCCGTTGTGCACGAGGGCGATGCGCTCGCGCGAGAAATGCGGGTGGGCATTGGATGAAGACGGTGCGCCATGCGTGGCCCAGCGGGTGTGGGCGATGCCGGTGTAGCCAGCAAGGCCGGACTGGTCTATCTGCGCCTGCAGGTCTGCCACGCGGGATGTGCTGCGTGAGCGTTGCAGATGGCCATCTACATGCAGGGCGACGCCGCATGAGTCATAGCCACGGTATTCTAGCCGCTTCAAGCCTTCCAGCAAGACGGGGGTGATATTGCGTTGAGCAACTGCGCCGACGATACCGCACATGGTGACCTCTGATAAAGAATGAATATGTGTTCATGCTAAAGCAGATGGCTTGACATTTTCTTTCAAAATTAATCTATTATTGAAATTTATAGAACATCGATTTTCTATTTGAACTATTATTTCAATATATAAGAAAATTTGGAATTATCAATCATATGCTTACTATCAATGAGCTAGACGAACTCGATAAACGCATTTTGCAGCAATTGCAAAAAGATGCCTCGCTGACCAATCATGAACTGGCCTTGCGGGTGCATGCGTCTGCACCGACCTGTCTGCGCCGCGTGAAGCGGCTGACGGATGAAGGCATCATCAGCCGCCAGGTGGCGTTGCTGGATGCCAGCAAGCTGGGGGCAGGCTTGACCGCCATAGTCGAAATCACGCTGGATCATCAGGCGACTGAGAAACTGGTGGAATTTGAACAACTGGTGGCGCAGGAAGGGGCGGTGCAACAATGTTACCGGGTGTCGCAAGGACCGGATTTTGTGCTGGTGATACAGGTGGCCGACATGGCGGCTTATCATGCGCTGGCGCACAGGCTGTTTGCGACGCATGCGAATGTGCGTAATGTGCGCAGTTTTTTTTCTATCTTGCGTAGTAAGTTCGAGACCGCGATTGCGTTATAGTTTTTTAGTAAACCCGCTCAACGTGGACGTATGCTTTCTTTCAAGACATGCGCCGGATAATAGCGCTGAAAGCTTTTCCAGACCACGCCTGATTTGGCGACTTGTTCCAGCATTTCCTTGAGAGCCGCCCTGTCTTCATTGCTGAGGGATTTTTTTGAAATATAGACACCACTGTCTCCCCAGGCTAATTCGGGCAGAGGTTCGTAGCGCAGCTTGTCCAGCATGTCTTGTACACGCGCATCATCCATGATGGCACCGGCAAGTATCGATGGAGCCATAATGGTCAAGTCAGATATGCCCGCCTTGAGCAGGCGTGCGATCGAGAGTGGATCGGCATCAAAATACAGGCGGCCTTGTTTGCCCAGTTCCTTGATAATGTCCTGATAGGCCGGGCCATAGTCAAAGCCGCGCACCAGGGCGACTTTCAAATCTTTTTTATCCAGCAAATCCTGCATGGAGACAATCACAGGGCGATTGCTTTCCATGGAAATCAGGGTGGCACGGTTATATACCAAGGGGATGAAGATGCCATGCTCATCCCGTTTTGCAGTGCGGCTGGCGGGGATCAGCAAGTCAGCCCGCCCTGTTTCAAATAACAACTCCAGCCTGGCCCTGGGCACGGCAGTCAGGGTGAATTTGCAAGCGTCACCAAGGCTACGCAGGATGTCGGGATAGATACCTTCAATATTGTCGCCATTGATCAAGACACTGCGCCCAGTGGCGGCAACAGGCACGCTGATGACGCGCGAACAAACGGCAAAAGCCTGCTGGGCCAGGGCCATGAGGCTGCACAGGAGGAGAATACGCAATGCAGGTAAATTTATCTGAAAACTCATTAATTGGTCCTGCAACATTCAACAACATTCAACAACATTCAACAACATTCAGCAATCAGTACATCAGCGATCAAGCAAACCACGATTATTTCCTGACTATTGACGGGGTCGATTACCCTCTTTCAGTACTTCCGGTTTGTAATACCGTAAAAACAATTTCCACACCTGGCCAGAACGGGCAGCACGTTCCATCATCTCTTGCAAGGCATTGCGGTCATCCTGACTCAGGCTTTTTTTGGACAGGTATATCCCGCTATCACCCCAACCCAGTTCCGCCAAGGGCTCATACCTGATTTTGTCAGCCATATCATCGACCCTGGTATCACCCTGTACAGCACCGGCAAAAATATAGGGTGCCATGACGCTTGCGTCTGCAACACCAGATTTCATGATGCGGGCAACAGAAACGGGGTCGGCTTCCATGATGAGTCTGCCTTGCTTGTTCAACTCGGATAAAAGGGTCTGGTAACCCTCGCCATAGTCAAAGCCGCGCACCACGGCCACTTTGAGGTTTTTTTGCTCCAGCAATTCTTGCTGGCTGCGTATGGGGGGGCGGGCCGATTGCAAGGAAATCAAGGTGGCGCGGGTGTAGATCATAGGCACGAAAATCCCGTGTTCATCGCGCTTGGCCGTGCGTATGGCAGGGAATAGCAAATCGGCCTGACCGTTTTCAAACATCACTTCCAGGCGTGCGCGTGGGACAGAAGAAAACTGGAATTGGCAACTTTCTTTGACAGACAAACTACGCAAGATGTCAGGATAGATACCAGTGACATTATCACCATTGACAATCACACTAAACCCCAATGGTGCAACTGGTGTATTAATGACGCGTGAACATGCAGCCTGAGCAGGGGATAATAAATGGCTCAGGAGCAAGAACAGCACAGTATGGCACTTTGTCAGCATATTCATCAAGACTCACCTTGATAACGAACCTGCATACGATAGACCAGAAAGATGCTTTGCAGCAAGCAAGATTGCCGTCAGAAAAGTCACTCTTTGTCACATAAGGCAAATAGCTTGTTTTCCGCCAGAATTTCTATCTTGCCATAAGCCAGGCGTATCAAACCATGTTGCTTGAAAAATCTTAATTCTTTCGATAAGGTTTGACGTGTCATGCCCAGCATCATGGCCAGTGCCTCTTGGGTTACCGGCACTATGGCATGCTGGTTTTGCTGGCGCTGGGCAACTTCTGCCAGCAACAGCAAACGACGCGCCACCCTGGCCCGTACTGAACGCAGGCTGGCATCTTCAACTATGCCATACAGCAAGCGTATGCGCCTGGCCAGCATGTGCGCTATCGCGGCGGCGAAGGAATTGCGCTGCATCATGCTGCGAAAAACTGCAGGATCAAGTACCAGTAACTCCACCTCTTCCAGCGCCGTTGCATCGTGGGTGCGTGGCATCTCGTCGATCAGGGAGATTTCACCAAACCAGGTAGCCGCCTCAAGGAAAATAAGTATGGCTTCGCGCCCTTCCATACTCAGGGTAGACATCTTGATTGTGCCACTGAGCAGGGCATAAAAACCACAGGGCGCGTCACCTTGCCGGAACAACATTTCACCTGGACGTAAGCGCAAATGTTCACAAGAGACTAACATGGTCTTACGGTCTGCTAAAGGCAAGCTGGCGAACCATGGGTCGGCCAGCAGGGTGTTCATTAGATGTGCTTGTGATGTCATCTGCAATCTGCACTAACAGAAAAATTATCAACAGTAGTCGGCAATAATCAAATTGTAAAATATTTGACAGTTGCAATGGGAATCTACATTGTAAGGTATGTCTCTGCCTCTTCTTCAGGGAGTATTCAAATGCAACATCGTGCTCAATTCGTCCGCATGGAGGACAGTACCCAGCAAGACTGGCAATTGATAGGCGGCGAGTTTCGCCAGTTTGCCCAGGGCTTGCCCGACAGGGTGTTACAACACTTGCGTTTGCTGGAAGGGGACTATGGTGGTTTCCCGATAGATCGTTTTACTCACTCGCTGCAAACCGCCACGCGCGCCTTGCGGGATGGCCGCGATGATGAATATGTCTGCTGTGCTCTCTTGCATGACATAGGCGACACCCTGGGTTCTTTCAATCATCCCGATATTGCCGCTGCCATACTCAAGCCTTTTGTCAGCGAAGAAAACCTGTGGATGGTGCAACACCATGGTATTTTCCAGGGGCATTATTTTTTCCATCATCTAGGGATGGACAGGGACATGCGCGAGCAATTCCGCTCTCATCCCCATTTTGAACGCACGGCAGAATTTTGCGCCCTGTACGACAACCCTTCTTTTGATGCGCATGCAGAAACTTTTCCGCTGGTGGAATTTGAACCCATGCTAAAAAAGCTGTTCAGCCAGCCGCGCAATACAATTTATAAAGCGGCTATCAGCGCCAATAACGATAAATAACAATCAATAGGACATACACAAAATTGCCCCAACAAGGCTATCGCTATGGGAAACCGCTCTTGCAGGAGCGGTTCGTTACTTTGGCAGACAACATGTTGTCTGAAACCCCAAAACACCGTAGCGACGAAGACAGTACTTTAGTACAAGGTATTGCTGAATGCGGGAGCTGCAACGCTTTGGGGCGGTTTTGTGTATGTCCAAATCACAAAAAAACAACACTGGAGACAATATGCAGATAAACTCAATCAAAGATCAGGTCAGCGCAGAAGAATGGCAATTACGCACCGATCTGGCGGCCTGTTATCGCCTGGTGGCAGCCTATGGCTGGAGCGACCTGGTATTTACCCATATCAGTGCACGCATCCCTGGGCCTGAGCATCATTTCCTCATCAACCCATATGGTTTGATGTTTGATGAAATCACGGCGTCCTCTCTGGTGAAGGTCGACCAGCAATGCAATAAGGTGATTGATTCACCCTTTCCGGTGAACCCGGCTGGCTTTGTCATTCATAGTGCAGTACATGCTGCGCGAGAAGATGTGCAATGTGTTTTGCATACGCATACGCGGGCGGGTGTGGCTGTCAGCGCACAAAAATGTGGCGTGCTGCCGCTGTCGCAGCAATCGACTTTTGTGCTGGCATCGCTGGCTTATCATGATTATGAGGGCGTTGCTTTCAGGGAAGATGAAAAGCCGCGCTTGCAAGCTGACATGGGACAGGCTAACTTTCTGGTGTTGCGCAATCATGGTTTATTGACAGTGGGCAAATCGATCGCCGATGCCTTCCTGTCCATGTACACCTTTGAAGCGACTTGCCAGATACAACTGGCAGCGCAGGCAGGCGGGGAATTGGTCCATGTGAATCCCCTCATCGTCAAAGGGGTGGCAGAAGCCATGCGCGTACAGACTGGTGGTTTGGGTGGTGCCTTTGTCTGGCCTTCCCTGATACGCAAACTTGATCGAACGGATGAAAGCTATAAACTATGAAGGCAAAGCACAAGGTCGTCGTCATTACCGGTAGTTCAGATGGAATAGGAGCAGAAATCGCGCGTCAGCTGTCCAGGAAATATGGAGCCAGCCTGGCACTGGTGTTGGCGGCGCGCAATGAAGAAGCACTCAAGAAAGTCGCTGCCGAATGCAAGACCTTTGGTGCTGTATCTTTAATCGTAAAAACCGATGTCGGCATGGAAGCCAATTGCCGCAATCTGATAGAGGCTGCCGTAGAACAATTTGGCAGCATTGATGTACTCATCAATAATGCCGGAAAATCAGCCCAGGCCTTGCTGGAAGAAGTGGATAACCTGGGCTGGTATCAAGAGCTGATGCGTATCAATTTCTGGGGTAGCGTCTGGTGCACCCACGCTGCCCTGCCCCACCTTAAAAAATCACGCGGTGCCATCGTCGCCGTCTCTTCACTGGCTGGCCTGATCGGTGTACCTGGCCGCACCGCGTATAGTGCCAGCAAGTTTGCCATGGCTGGTTTTTTTGAATGCCTGCGCTCAGAATTGAAAGAGGCTGGCGTCAGGGTCACGCTGGCCTACCCCGGTGTCGTCGCCACCAAAATACGTTACCATGGCTATAACGCTGCGGGTGAAGCAGCAGGCAAGAGCGGCTTGAAAGAAGACGATGCCATGTCGGTAGAAGAATGCGCGTCGCTGATCATACGTGGCTATGAGCGTGGTGACCGTGAAGTGGTCATGAGCTTCAAGGGCAAGCTTGGTCGCTGGTTGAAATTGATAGCACCTGGCCTGGTCGAAAAGATGGCGATGGCGGCTTTGAAGAAAGATGTCAGGCCGCATTAACATAGGCTTTGCCAGGGTTCGCAGGAGCGGCTTTAGCCGCGAACGTTTACAGCCGTAACGGTATGCTGTTCGCGGCTGAAGCCGCTCCTACAGGCCAATTTTATTTTGCAAGTTTAGAAGCGGTGTTGTATACCAACAGTTGCTGAAGTCTGGTTAGTCGCAAAGCCTGCATCATCACGTGACACACCTGTCAGTTTGTTATTGCTGGCTTTGGCATAGCCGCCAGCAATATAAATATCAGTGCGTTTCGACATGGCGTATTTGGCGCGCAGTGTCAGCAAACCCGGATCGGCATCTGCACCTGCTGCCACATTCTTGATGTCCTGATAGTAGTAGACGCCCGTCAAGGTCCAGGCGGGTGTCAACGCATAATTGCCACCCAGCCACAAGGTATCACTGCGTTGATCTGCTGCACCTGTCGCCAGGGTTTTCTTGAAATTGCGGTAACCAGCAAACAGCTTCACCTCACCAAAATCATATGAGCCTGCCAGGTGCAAGACCTTGGCCTGGTCATAGGAACCATTGGCGACAGGCGCGCTATTGTTTTGCTCATAGGTGATGACTGCTGCCCAGGGGCCATCAAAGGCACTGGCTGCAACTATGTATTTGGCATTGCCGGCAGTGTTGCCTGCCACTTCACCAAAACCATATGTCGCACCCAGTTTGTAGCCCTTGCCGTCATACTGGTATTTGACCAGGTTGGAAATGGTGGTCAACATGCCATCTTTGCGACCACCTGTAGCACCAGCAGAAGTCGCCCAGGAATATTGCGGCGCATAACCCATGGGGTCAAAGGGCAGGATGAAATCGTAGGTAGTACTGTAAGAGCGACCAGCGATGACACGGCCAAAATCACCTTGCAGACCGACATTGGCCTGACGACCAAAGATATCGCCATCAGAAGCACCCGTGTCGAGCAGGATGCCGCCTTCGAGTTGCATGATGGCTTTCAAGCCACCGCCCAGGTCTTCACTGCCACGCAAGCCAAAGCGCGAGGTATTCATGCCGCCGCTATTGAGTTTGAACTGGCTGCCTTTATTGGCATCGGCATTATTGTTGTAGGTGATGTTGGCATCTATCAAGCCATAAATCGTGACGGTAGATTGCGCATGGGCTGCTGTTGCCATGCACGCCAGCGTGGCCAGGCCAAGTAGCTTCTTCATTGGTGTTCTCCTATGGAAATTTTTGTTTTGCGAACAACATGTCTGTCATGTAGTCGCTACACATGCTAAGGAGTACAAGCTTTCAGTTGCCTTTCTAAGAGCACTTTGTCCTGGCCAGGGCAGTGCAGTGTTGTGAATTAGCCTCTCTGCTCCAGCTTTCCTTTCACGCCAGATTTTTCATGCTTCACACCATATTCCTGCGCCTGATCTCATACAGGTAGTGACTTGCCTAGCCAGGTCTTAATCTGTCATTGCTGTCCCCAACAACGCAAATCACTTACTGAATGGAGCCCATCATGAAAAACATTTTTACTACTACGACGATCAGAACCCTGCTGCTTGCCGCAGGTATCGCCACCCTGGCCAGCAGCAATGCCATGGCTTTCTCTGAAACTGAATTCAAGAGCGCGGTCAAACAACTGATCAGCACACCGACGATCAGCCAGGAACAATATGTTGCCAATGCAGTGACTGCCTGGCTGAACCAGGATTACATCAATTCATTGGCACAAGCCGAGATCGATGCCAGCAGAACCGCCAATTTGCAAGCCGCTGCCAACTTCAATCACTTGCTCCAGCAAGAGCCAGGCAACCCTCTGCTAATGTCTTATGCCGGTGCCGCAACAGCCAAGTCTTCACTCGATAAATTTGCCAAAGCAGAAAAAGCCACGGCACTGGAAGATGGCACAGCGATGGTGGAACAGGCTTTGCAACTGGCGAGCACCAGCCAGGCCATGCATGGCAGCGTACCGGTAGCGCTGGAAGTGCGCTTTGTCGCCGCCGCCACTTATCTGGCGGTACCAAAAATCATGAACCGCCATGAGCAGGGTGAACAGTTGCTGAAAGATGTCATCGATGCCCAGCAGTTTGCCCAGACTGATGTGAATTTCCGCGGTGCAGTGTGGATGCGCGCGGCGACTGTGGCGGCAGAGAAAAATCATGCCGATGAAGCGAAAAAATATCTGAATGAGATAGTGAAAAACAATGCGCCGCAAGCTCAGAAAGCTGCGCAGTTATTGCAGGCATTGTGATCTGCCGGATGTATGCGGCCAACTCCGGGTTGGCCGCTGCACGACTGTTTTACTTCTTGATTTTGACTGGACGCTGCCAGCCATCGATCGTGATTTGTTTTGCGCGTGATACGGTCAGCTTGCCTTCCGGCGCATCCTTGGTCAGCGTCGTGCCCGCGCCCAGCGTCGCGCCCTTGCCCACCCGCACAGGTGCCACCAGTTGGGTATCGCTGCCTATGAAGGCATCGTCCTCGATGATGGTACGGGATTTGTTTACGCCATCATAATTGCAGGTAATCGTACCCGCACCGATATTGACGCGGCTGCCTATGGTGGCGTCACCGATATAGGCCAGGTGATTGGCCTTGCTGTGTGCAGCGATCTGGCTATTTTTTACTTCGACAAAATTACCGATGTGTACGTCCTCTGCCAGCTCAGTCCCCGGGCGCAATCTCGCATAAGGGCCTATCTGTGATTTGGCACCGACCGTGGCATCTTCTATATGGCAGAAAGCCTTGATATTGCTGCCTGCAGCGATACGGGCATCCTTGATGACGCAGTTAGGGCCTATGCTCACGCCGTCTTCCAGATGGACCTCGCCAATAAAGACACAACCTACATCGATAGTGACATCACGCCCGCATTGCAAGCTGCCACGTACATCAATGCGGGCCGGGTCATACAGGCCCACGCCTTGCTCCAGCAGTTTGAGGGCGATATTTTTTTGATGGGTACGCTCCAGATCGGCCAATTGCACCTTGCTGTTAACACCCAGGGTTTCCCAGACTGCATCTGGTTGGGCAGAGACGACCTCAACACCATCGGCAACCGCCTGGGCGACGATGTCAGTCAAATAATATTCGCCCTGGGCATTTTTATTGGACAAGTTGCCCAGCCATTTTTGCAGGTGGGCGGTGGGTATCAGCATGATGCCGGTATTGGTTTCGGTGATCTGGCGTTCTGCCTCATTGGCATCTTTTTGTTCGACGATGCGTGTGATGACGCCTGCTTCCCTGACCATACGGCCCAGGCCGGTCGGGTCTGTCATATTCACAGTCAGTATGCCTAGTTTGTCATTGCCGGCAACCGCCATCAGGCGCGCCAGGCTGCTGGCAGTAGTCAACGGCACATCACCATACAAGACCAGGGTAGGCTGGCTGATATCGAGCACGGGCAAGGCCTGGGCTACCGCATGGCCAGTACCCAGTTGCGGCTCTTGCAGGGCGAAACGCAAGTCTTGCGCAGCCACGGTAGTTGGCACTTGCTCACCACCATGACCATAAACCACGCAAATATTGCTGGCCTTGAGTTGGCGCGCCGTGGCAATCACATGGTTCAGCAGGGGCTGGCCTGCCAGTGTATGCAAGACCTTGGGCAGGGAAGATTGCATGCGTTTGCCCATACCTGCGGCAAGAATAACGACATTCATAATGGGGTAAATATAAGTTGAAATCCTTAAAAGTTTAACATGCGCAGCATGGTCAGACTGCGGCTGCAAGCTTGTGCCTGGAAATATCGGGATGATGGCAAGAAACAAAAATGTACAATTCCTCCTGCTTTTCCAGCCTGACTCCATGTACAATTGAGAATAATTATCATTTAGAATGAGCAAGAATAAATCCATGCAAGCCGGTTCAGACAATTTAGCGCCGCAGCAAAGCAGGGCTTTCTGGTTACGGCATTTACATCAATGGCACTGGATCAGCTCGGCACTTTGCCTGATTGCCATGTTGCTGTTTGCCGCCACCGGCATCACCCTGAACCATTCAGCCCAGATAGAAGCCCAGCCTGTGGTCAGCAAAAAAGAAGGCCGCCTGCCACTGGCCCTGTTGTCGCAATTGAATGCCCTGAAAAATACCGATGACGCTGCCATACCGGGCGAAGTCAGTGACTGGCTGGCGCATGAAATGAATATCAAGCTGGGCGATCAAACGCCGGAATGGTCACCGGAAGAAGTGTATATAGGCCTGCCTCGCCCCGGCGGCGACGCCTGGATGCGCATAGCCCTGGACAATGGCGAGATTGAATATGAGCTGACCAGCCGTGGCTGGATCGCCTATTTCAATGACTTGCATAAGGGTCGCAATACTGGCACTGCCTGGAACTGGTTCATCGATGCCTTTGCCGTGGTCTGCCTGATTTTTTGTGTGACTGGCCTGTTCCTGCTGAAGATGCATGCAGGCAAGCGCCCCAGTACCTGGCCTGTGGTGGTATTTGGCCTGGTGTTGCCTCTCATGCTGGCCCTGATGTTTATTCATTAATTATTCAACACTTACTCAAAAGAAGGTTGTACACCCATGCGTAAATTGCTCCCGTTTGCCATCACCAGTCTGCTTGGTGCACCAGCCATGAATGTCGTCGCGGCTGATCTGACACTTAAAGTCGAAGTGCCACGCCTGAATGTGGCTGAATACCACAAACCCTATGTCGCTATCTGGCTGGAAAAACCAGACCAGACATTTGCTGGCAATTTGTCGGTCTGGTATGACTTGAAAAAGCGGGACAACGAGGGAACCAAATGGCTCAAGGATTTGCGTCAATGGTGGCGTCGCAGTGGTCGCGAATTGCAATTGCCGGTGGATGGCCTCAGCGGTGCAACCCGTACCACGGGTGAGCAAACCCTGAGTTTTTCAGGTGAGAAGGGTGTGCTGGCCACGCTGCCAGCCGGTGACTACCAGCTTATCGTGGAAGCAGCGCGTGAAGGTGGTGGCCGCGAAGTCGTCAAAGTGCCATTCCAGTGGCAAGCCAAGGGCGAGCAAAACCTCAAAGCCCAGGGCAGCCATGAACTGGGCGCCATTGCTGTGACCATCAAATAATTAGGCTAAAAAACCGGCTCAAAAATCAGCTCAAGGATAATCATGCACACTATCAAAAAAATCGCCCTTTTCTCGACACTGGCTTGCGCCGCTTTTGCAGCCCAGGCACACCGCACCTTCCTGGTACCTTCATCCACTGTGGTGGCAGGCAATACGCCCTGGGTAACCGTAGATGCCGCAGCAGCCACCGATGTCTTTGTTTTTGATCACATGCCTTTGAAGCTGGACAATCTCTTCATCACGGCACCGGATGGCACTGCGCTGAAGCCGGAAAATGCCAGTACAGGCAAATACCGCAGCAGCTTTGACGTGAAACTGAGCCAGGCGGGTAGCTATAAAATGGGCATACTCAATGAAGGTCTGTTTGCCAGCTATAAAGAAGAAGGTAAAGTCAAACGCTGGCGCGGTACGCCAGAAACTTTTGCCAAGGAAGTACCAGCCAATGCAGAAGAACTGCAAGTCACACAACGCTCAGGCCGTATAGAAACCTTTGTCACGAATGGCAAGCCTGGTGGCAAAGCCATGGAGATCACCGGCAATGGCCTGGAATTGAGTGGTGTCACCCATCCCAACGACCTGGTCGCTGGTGAAACCGCACAATTCCGTCTGACCCTGGATGGCAAACCAGCCGCCAAAGTCAGCGTGACCCTGATACCTGGTGGTGTGCGCTATCGCCAAAAACTCGATGAAAAAACCATCGTCACCGACAATGAAGGCAAGTTCAGTGTGACCTGGGCAAATGCAGGCATGTACTGGCTGGAAGCCGAAGTCAAGGATGACAAGCAAGCCAAGGCACCGGCCAAATCCAGAGTCGCCAGCTATGTAGCAACGCTGGAAGTCTTGCCTCAGTAATCAAGCTTTATTATCAACAGTAATATGCGTCGTGTTTTTATACCGCTGGATGTGGCGGAACCACAAAATCCGCCCGACTCTGCCATCAGCCTGACACTCAGTGGCGATAGCATGGGCACCCGCTGGACTGTGCAATTACTTTGCTCGCCAGCACACGACGCCCAGGTCTTGCAGGTTGGCATAGAGCATGAATTAAACCAGGTCATCATGCAGATGAGTAGCTGGGATCCGTCCTCGCTGTTATGCACTTTCAATCGCGCACCCTTGCATAGCTGGCACGAGGTGACGCCAGAGTTTTTCAGGCTGGTTGACTATAGTCTTTACCTGTCACAACAAACTGGCGGAGCCTACGATATCACTGCGGGCAAACTGGTTGATCTATGGGGTTTTGGTCCTGCTGGCAAACGCAGTAATGTGCCTGAGCCTGAAGCTATTCAGGCTGCATTGCAAGCCGGTAACTGGAAGTCACTGGAACTCGATCATCTAAACCTGCGTTTGCACAAGACTGGCGACATCGCCCTGGACTTATCGTCGATTGCCAAGGGCTTTGCCCTGGACCAGATCGCCCGTTATCTCAATGCACAGCATATCAACAGTTACCTGATAGAGCTGGGTGGCGAGCTGCGTGGACTGGGCATGAAGAAGGACAGGTCACCCTGGTGGATCAGGATAGAAAGTCCGGCTGGCAGCGCTAGCCTGGATAAGGAATACCTGATCGCCCTGCATGGTTTGGCGGTCGCAACGTCAGGTGATTATCGTCAGTATTTTGAGGAGGATGGCCGCCGCTATTCTCATACACTGGACCCGCGTAGTGGGTATCCGCTAGCAAATGATCTGGCCTCGGTAACTGTATTGCACACTGAATGCATGGTGGCAGATGCACTGGCAACGGCACTGAACGTGCTCGGTAGCAGCGCCGGGCTGGAGTATGCCAACCAGCATCAGATTGCCGCCTTGTTCTTGCAAAGAACCGCGAAAGGCTACGAAGAAAAAATCAGCAATACCCTGCGCGCCATGCTGGATTAAACATGATGCGCCTGCCCTCTTTATGCTGGATGACTCGCATCTGCCTGGCCTTGAGCTTATTATGCCTGGCCAGCTTCTTCCTCTCTTCATCTGCACAAAAACCAGTCAGTGCTGCGCTGGTCATCTTCAGCTACCTGAGCTTTTGCCTGCAAACCCTGAGCAGGCACAAGGCCGCCCTGGCCAGCCAGCATCAGGGCTTGAGCAGTGATGCTGCTTTAATGGATGAGCAAGGCATCCTGGTCGCCTATGCCAGTCAGACTGGTTTTGCAGAACAAATCGCCATCAAGACTGCCCACCATTTGCAAGATGCAGGCATGAACGTGGCGATCAGCAGCCTGGCTGCCATCAAACAAGAGAACCTGGGCAAAAGCAAACGCATACTGTTTGTCGTCAGCACCACTGGTGAAGGAGATGCACCCGATAATGCGGCTGCCTTCACCCGCAAGCTGATGAGCGGCAATCTTGATTTATCGCATCTGCATTTTGCCGTGCTGGCCCTGGGTGACCGGCATTATCAGCAATTTTGTGCCTTTGCCCACAGGCTGGATCACTGGCTCAGGCATCAACAGGCGCATAGCCTGTTTGACATGATAGAAGTCGATAATGGTGACGAAGGCGCGCTGCGTCATTGGCAACATTATCTGGGTCTGCTCAGCGGTCACACTGAAATGGCAGACTGGAGCAAGCCTGGTTATCAGGACTGGATACTAACGGAGAGAGAATTGCTCAATCCTGGTAGCCTGGGTGGACCTGCTTATCGTATCGCCTGTATTCCAGCACATAAGCCAGCACTAAATACGGACAGTAGCGATCATCTGTGGCGAGCAGGAGATATCGCTGAAATAGGCCCTGATTATCCGCCGGAGTCCAATCCAGCAATTCATCTCGTCGAGCGCCCTGCCCTGCCGCATCGCGAATACTCGATCTCATCGCTACCTGCGGATGGCAAGCTGGAATTACTGGTGCGGCAGATGCACCGCCCTGACGGCAGTCTGGGCATAGGATCGGGCTGGCTGACTGCCTATGTAGAAATCGGCCAGACCATCAAACTGCGCATACGCGAAAACCGCAATTTCCATACGCCACAGCAAGACTGCCCGCTCATCCTGATCGGTAATGGCACCGGGCTAGCTGGTTTGCGTGCCCATATCAAGGCGCGCGCAGCAAATGGCCGCTTGCAGAACTGGCTGATTTTTGGAGAAAGAAATGCAGCCCATGATTTTTTCCATCGCGAAGAAATACTGCGCTGGCAAACCGATGGCGTGCTCAGTCAACTGAACCTGTGCTTTTCACGTGACCAGGCTGAACGCCGTTATGTACAGCATGCCTTGCAAGAACAGGGCGCAGATATACAAGCCTGGGTAGAGCAAGGTGCCACCATCCTCATCTGCGGCAGCCTGCAAGGCATGGCGGAAGATGTACACCAGACCTTGAGCAAACTGCTGGGGCTGGATAAACTGGAAAGCATGGCAGAGCTGGGGCTGTACCGGCGCGATGTGTATTGAATGCACTATTTGCAGTGTCAGCGGAATTGCAACACTTGTTGCAATTCAATACATGAAAGTCATGTCTTTTTTGATGGGCCTTGTTGTAGGATAGCATTTGTTCAAAATCGCTAATATATTTACCGGGGTTGTTAATCATAAAAAAACCCCTTCTTTACCTATACAACAAGGCTAATCCATCATGGCAGATATCACCCCCATACTGAATACCGGTAGTAGCAAACACCGTGTTGATATCGTCTTTGTCGCCGAAGGCTATACGGCTGCGGAAAGAGCCAAGTTTTTGGCTGATGCACAAAGCTTTCTCGACAATATGCTGGGCGATACCAATGCCAAGCTGAATGCACCGTTTTCACCCTATAAGAATTTATTCAATGCCAGCGCCCTGTTTGTCGCCTCTGCGCAATCAGGGACAGATCAGCCCAACAAGAATATCAGCGTCAATACCTATTTTGATGCCAGCCAGCATGGCAGTGACGGGCGCTTGCTGTATGGAGATGATTCCAAGGTGGATACTGTCATCAATGGCAGCTTTGCCAGCGATGCACATGAAATGGTCGTGGTGCTGGTCAATACTCCTGCGTACGGCGGTGGTGGTGGTAACGTCGCCTGGGCATCGGCCGGGAACATTTCTTCATCTGAAATCGTGTTGCATGAAATCGGTCACAGCTTTGTGGGTCTGCAGGATGAGTACGTTGACAGCGAAACCGCCGTCAATTGGCCAACCACTAACTCTGCTTTCCTGAACAGCCCTCATGTCACTGATTCCCTGAGCCGCATACCCTGGTCTGCCTGGCTAGGCTTTCAGGATGGCGACCTGGGTGTAGTCGGCACTTATCAGGGTGGCTATTACCGTGATACTGGCATCTGGCGTGCGACCCTGGATTCAAAAATGAATCATCTGGGTGTGGCTTTCAGCGCACCTGAAAAAGAAGCCTTTGCCTTGAAATATTATGCCGCCATAGGCGACTACCTGGATCTCTACAGCAGCATACCGGGTATTTATCAGCCTGTCGTACCTGATAGCAGCCTGCTGGCCTATACCTGGAAAATCAATGGCAACACGGTCAATACAACAGATAAGATCTATTTTGATGCCTATGCTTCCGGTGCCTACAAATCCGGGGCCAGCCTGAGCCTGACGACTATCGATAACACCGGCTATATACGCAAAGACTTGAACACCACCCAGCAAGTCGAAACCACGACGCTGGACAAAACCATCATCAATATTAGCGGCCCCAGCGGTGGCTTAAATGGCAGCAATACTATTTACCAGTTCGACGGGAGTAATAATTTTATAGGTTTGAATGCCCCTGACACGACGCGTTATGACTATATCGATGGCGGTAGCGGTATTGATACCCTGGTCCTCAATGCCAAACTGGGCAAAGGGGGAGGCAGTTATTTCATCAGTGAAATCGGTAACAACACTTTAATGCTAGGCAATCAGAATGCTGCTTACTGGGCAACACATAGCGTAGAGAAAATCCAGTTTTCTGACTTCATCGTCAATACCACGGTCTACGATAATGCCCACTCCATCAAGACGGCAGACCTGCATTCGCTGGAAGAATTGTATGTTGCCTATTTCAATTGCGTGCCGGATGCCGATGGCCTTGATTACTGGGTCACGCAATTCAAGTCTGGGCTAACACTCAAGCAGATAGGGGATGTTTTTTTCGAGGCAGCAGCGAAATTCCCGGCACAAACCGGTTATACCGCGGGGCTCAGCAATACGGATTTCATCAATAATATTTACAAGAATGCCCTGGGTGCCAAAGATGGGGCCGATGCAGCTGGCATGAAATACTGGCTCAATCAACTCGACAATGGCATATTTAGCCGCGGCTCCATGGTCAGTGCCATATTGGCTGGCGCGCGTGTCTTCAAGGGTGACCCGAACAATGGCTGGGTGGTTGATTTGCTGGACAATAAAATCAAGGTTGCCAACCAGTTTGCGGTTGAATGGGGTTTGAATTACCTGACACCAGAAACTTCTATCACCAATGGCATGGCAATTGCCGCAGCTGTCACGGCAACCGATACCAGTGCTGCCATTACCCTGATAGGTCTGTATGATGGGCAAATACAATTTGCCTGATTAGCAAAATCAGCCAGACAGGCACTGTCAATTACAATAAGCTACCTTTACGGTGGCTTTATTTATTTGACGATGCCTGCATGTATCGCAGTCTGGCCATCGCTCCAGAATACTTTCTGGACTATGGCATTGATGAGCCAGCCGCTGGTTACTTTGTGCAAACCAAATTCATACAGGCAATGAGTATGCAGGGTTTCACCGCCTGCATTCCGGCGAAAAATGATGGTCGACACTTTTGCCCTGGCCTGCTCGCCGCTGATCTCAATTTCAGTATTGCCACCCAGGTGATGGGTGCGCAATTCTTGCAGGGCAATGCGACGTAATTCCACATAATGCTGATTGCTCATTTGCTCAGGTGGCGTGCCACGCAAGTCGGAATAATCAGTATAAATCGAAGTTGCCAGGCAGGCGCATAAGGCATCCCAGTCTTTCAAATCAAAACTATTGGCGAACCTGGCCAACAAGTTTTGAATTGCGTGCAGGTCAGTATTCATGAAAACTTATTTCAGTATGGAAGAAACGACACCGACCAACTCCCATCCCAGTATCAAATGCTGGTCTGCATCCAGATGTACGCCGTCATATTCACTGGAGGCAACGACACTGCCAGCATCAAAGAAGTGACAGCCCGCCGTTGCGGCAACTTCTTTGTAAGCATCGGCCAGGCCGGCAGATTTTTCTTCGCAACCAGCGAATTTAGGAGCAATCGCCCCCTTAGGGGTATGGGGCAAGGGCGGTGCGACGACCAGTATGGGCGGGATTTGCATGCCCGGCTCTATTGGCGCCTGGCGTATGGTGTTTATAATCACCGCCAGACCTTGGCCGGACAACCATGCATCATGCTGATGCATGGACTGAAAATCATTGATGCCCAGCATGACAACCACCAGCGACAAGGGAGTCAGGGTTTCTATGCGCTGCGCCAGGCCTTGCGCTCCATTGCGCCCTGGCTTGAATGGATCGTCCCAAACGGTGCGGCGACCATTGAGGCAATCTTCAACCACACGCACATGCTGGTCTGCACTATTGAGGCCTATCTCCAGTACACCTGGCCAGCGTTCTTCAAAATTCAGGCGTTTGCGTGTCATGGGGATCAAGCCCCAGGACATGGAATCGCCGTAGACCAGTATGTGTCGCATGTAGGGCTCCAGATTAAACTTTTTTCAGATAACAGGCTTTCAACATGAAATTGCCTGCATCCATCTTGCAATCGACTTCATGATCGCCGGCAACCAGGCGTATGCTTTTTACCTTGCTACCCATTTTCAGCGTGGTGGATGAGCCCTTGACCTTCAAATCCTTGATGAGGACTACGGCATCTCCATCAGCCAGCACATTGCCATTCGAATCTTTGACTATGCGCTCATCATGATCGTCTGCTGCGGTTGCTGCATGCATGGGCCACTCATGCGCGCAATCGGCACAGATATAATTGTCGCCATCAGGATAGGTATTTTCCATGAAGCAGACTGGGCAGGCGGGGAAGGTGGACATGAGTTACTTTCTTGATGCAAAAAGAAGCCCAGTATACCCGAGCACCTGCCTGTAACCGGCAATACCCGAGCATATCAGTCAGTATCATTGACCGGGGCAAACAAGGGAATTTGCATGATAAAGCTAGTGCCGCTTCCTTCTTCACTATCGATGCGGATATCGCCCCCCAATAAACTGGTGACAATGTTGTAGACGATGTTCATGCCCAGCCCGCTGCCTCCCTGACCCAACTTGGTGGTAAAAAAAGGATCAAAAACGCGGCTCAGGTTTTCTTTTGGTATGCCTACGCCATTGTCTGTAAAGCGGATTTCCAGTCTGTCCTGGTCCAGCATGCTGGCCTGGATTTGTATGTGGCCATCGGCCCTGCCCTCAAAGGCATGCAAAATGGCATTGTCCACAAGGTTACAAATAACTTGATCGAAGGGGCCGGGAAAACTATCCATTTCTATATGTACGGGGATATCCATGCTGATCTGCAAGCCGGCCTGGCGTATCTTGGACATCATGGTGGCAATGACATCATGGCATACCTTGCTGACATGAAAACGCCGACGCTTGGAGCTGGCCTGGTCTACTGCCACCTGCTTGAAACTGGCAACCAGGTCAGCCGCACTCTTTAAACCATGCTCTATCAATTCACTGGCATGCTGGGCCGCTTGCAGATAGGCGTTCAGGTCCGAGCGACGTAAGTTGCCCTCGTCCACCTTCTGGGCAAATTCCTGGGTCTTGGCTTGCAAGGTGCTGGAGGTCAACAAACTATTGCCTATGGGAGTATTGAGTTCATGTGCCACCCCTGCCACCAGCGAACCCAGGGCAGCCAGTTTTTCACTGCGCATCAAATCATCCTGGGTATGGCGCAGTTCTGTGGTCCGCTCAGCGATATTTTGCTCCAGCAAGGCATTGGCTTTCGACAAGGCCATTTGCACTTTTTTTAGCTCGGTGATATCAGTATAGGTAGTCACAAATCCTTGCAGCTTGCCATTCTCATGGATGGGCTTGCCCTGGACCAGATGGGTGTGGAAATTTGGTCGTGTGCGTTCAAACTGATGTGCCTGGAATTGCCTGGCAAGCTGCAGCCGTGTATTGACAAGCTCGTCTATATCACCCTCACCATATTCACCACGCTCGGCCATGATGCGCAACAAGTCGGCAAAGGGTACACCCTGATAAATGGTGTCAGGATGATAGTTGAGTACGTCGAGGAAACCCTGGTTCCATAAATAGAGTTGCAGTTGCGCGTCAAACACGCTCAAGCCCTGGGGCATATGTGCCAGCACGGCTTTCAGGAAAAGCGACTGCTTGCGGAACTCCTGCTCTATATGATGCTTTGCCGTCACGTCCATACAGGTAGTGACAAAGCCACCACCTTCTACCGGTACACCACGCACTTCTATGATGCTGCCATCCGAACGTGTGCGCTCATAAGAATAGGGAGTATCACTTTGTATGATGTCCATGAGCTTGGCCAGTTTCTTTTCATCACTGGCGGCACTGAATTCCCCGTATTCACCCCGCTTGATATTAGCCTCGAATACTTCGCGCGCCAGCGGTTGCTGGCCCTGGAACAAGGCTGGCGGCAAATCCAGCATGCGCAACAATTCATTATTCCAGGCAACCACCCTGAGATTTTCATCGATCAGGGAAACGCCGCCAGGGAAATTTTCCAGCAAAATCCGTAGTTTTTCATTTTTCTTGCGCGCCACCAGCTCGGCTTGTCTGCGCTCGGTGACATCACGCACCACTGCAATGATGCACTGCCTGCCATCTTCGTCCAGTAGGCTCAGCGCCACTTCCGTCGTGAACAGACTGCCATCGGCCTTGCGTGAGGCCCAGTCGAAACGCTGAGGCTGGCCTGATTTGGTCAGTGCGATATATGCCGCAGCAGCGGTCAGGGAATCACGTCCGTCAAACTGGGTCTTGGCAGACAAATGCAAGGGCGTACACAGCAATAGTTGCTCCCTTGTCAATCCATACATTTTTTCGGCACTGGGATTACAGTCAATGAAATGTTCACCTTCCAATACCAGCAAGGCATCCAGAGCCTGCTCTACCATGGCACGGTATAGGGCAACTCTGGATACTTCAACTTTGCCTGGCATGGGCAGTCCTGATTGAGCTGAATGCGGAGTAATCAACGAAGTGGATTTGTCAGCACTCATCATACCTCGGGCAGAGCACTAGCGGCAAATCCGACAGTATCAAGACTCCACAATGTGTAACAGCTCTAAACAGCTCTAAACAGCTCTAAACAGCTCTAAACAGCTCTATTAAGGATTGGTTTTTTTACCAAATCAACTCAATCACAGATGGTAGAGCCGCGTTCATCACAGTAGCCCGGTATGCTCCAGCAGCCAATAAACGCCATCCTCGCTGTGCCCCTGCTCAATTTCTTGCCAGCCCAGGTGCTGATAAAATTTCAGGGCGTCATGATTTTCTGCCACACATTTCAAACGCCAGGGGAAAGCCAGATAGGTTTGCAGGTGTTGCAACAGTGCCTTGCCCATGCCTTGCCCCTGCGCTTCCGGATCTACATATAAATGGTGGATATAAGCCCCGGCGTCTTGCACTGCCACCAGAGCCACTGCCTGATCTGTGGCATCCACGGCTACCCAGACAGTCTCGCCTATGGACGCACTGGTGAAATCAGGAATATTCTCTGCGGATCGCGTCTGCCAAACAGCAGTTATGACGCATTGTTGGTAGATTGCCTGTAATGCGCAGGCATCTCCGTCGCTGGCTTTGCGTATGTGTATCAAGGCTGGGCCGCAGCTTGCTGGCTCAGGTACACCGTCAAGGTATCACGTGGTGGCTGCGTGCCTGTCTGGAACAAGATGCGGCCTACTGCACCGCGGTGGTAATTTCCATGCGTAGCCACATGCAGGAGCATTTCGCCACATGACATGCAACCAGGCTTGCCATCGACAAAGGTGAAATGGATGTTCTCAGCAAAGCTGTCCTCGGACTGGGCAGTAATATAGGTTTTGTACCATAGGTCTAATTCTTGCACGCCTTGCTGCAAGTCAGCCAGTGCAGGTGTTTCCTTGGTGTTGAGGGAAGTAAAGGCATGTCGCTGCCCTTGCAGATTCGCCACGAATATCTGGTCAACGACATGGATATGATTGAGTATGCGTATGGCATCATGCAATTCACGCGCATAGGTATCAGCAGGCACGCTGGCCATCAACTGATACAGCTCAGTATTGGCCCAGGCCTTGTATTCAAACAAACTCAATAAAAGTTTTTTAGTATGCATATAGTCTCTGAAAATACTTGTTCATTCCTGCTCCTGCGCTTGTCTGCAAGCACAGACAAACAGACAGATGGCATCTGTAAAAAAGCATTTTAGCTACTTATACCCAAGTTTGCAGAGCACTTGCGGCATGACATAGTGCAGGCTAAAAAAATGCCTGTCTTCTGACAGGCATTTTATGAAAACTATTTACTTGCCACTTTCCGTCGAAGCCGTCAGCAAATGCAGGGGCCGCACTTCCTGCGAATGTACTTTGACTTCAGCAATGGAAATCCCCCTGCCATCCAGGAATACCTGGAAGTAAGAAGCGCCATTATTTTGACGCATGGTCATGCGGGTTTTGCCATTGACCTGGTAATCGACACCGGAGCCGCCTGGTACAGCACGGTATTTAATAGTCTTGCCATCAATGCCAGCATTAAATGCCGCGGCACCTCGCATTTTCAGCAAAACATCATATAAACCATCGGCGTTTTTGGCAGCGAATTGTGCCACCTCTACTTCTACATCTTCACCTTCCAGGTATTTACCATAAGGATTCATGACGACGGTTTCAGCCATGGCAAACCCCGCGATGGCGCATAAAAAAAACGCCGCTATTGTTGACTTGAATAATTTCAATTTTATTTACCTTTGTATGCATGATGATAGTATGAAGTCAGGAAAAAACCGGGACAGGAAAAATGCATCTGATCACCACCCTACCTGACACTCTTACATAAATAAAGCTGGTCTTTAAAAGTTGCTAAAAATATTTACACAAGTTACAAACTCAAGACCCGGCATAAGCCCGGTCCAGATCAGCGATGATGATTTTTTTCATCTGGAACATGGCCATCATGACCCTTTGCGCTTTTTCCGGGTCAGCATCATTGAGATAGCTGATCAGGGCTTGCGGCACGACTTGCCAGGAGACACCATATTTGTCCGTGAGCCAGGCGCACTGGTTTTCCTGACCGCCACCCGCCAGTAATTTGTCCCAGTAATAATCGACTTCTTCCTGGGTATCACAATTGACGACGAAAGAAATCGCCGGGGTAAAAGTGTAATGAGGGCCGCCATTCAAGGCCACAAATTCTTGTCCTGCCACAGTGAACTTGATGGTCAGTACCGTGCCCTTGGGCAGGGGTGCTCCTTCGCCATAGCGGGCCAGGTGCAGGATTTTTCCGTCTTTGAAGATGTCTATGTAAAACTGCACGGCTTCTTCAGCCTGGTGATCAAACCAGAGGAAAGGGGTGATTTTTTGCATGATGCTGTCTCCGTTCTAAATATGGTGAATTCAAGATGAAGTGCACAAGCTACAGCCAAAACTCCTGGTAACCTCAAGCCGTTTATTGATCAATAATAACCAGCGTACCCTTACTCCCCGCAGCAACTGCATGTGGTGTATGGGCAGGCACCAGATACAACTCCCCGGCTTTGACAGTCACAATCTCACCGTGGATATCCAGGTTCATTTGCCCATCCAGTACCAGTAAGGCTTCAGTAAAATCGTGGGTTTCATCTGGATAATCACGCGCATCCATGCGTAAGACTTTAACTTGCGCACCACCCGCTTTACCCAAAATAGTAGACCGCCAGGCGACTGGCAAAGCAGCCGCTTCGGAAAGCAAATTCTTATGCAACATTTAAGCGCAAACCTCTCAATGACTGTCTTTTAAGGCCGGGTCCCAATGTTCTGCAATTTTCCCATTTTCTATGCGGAACATATCGAACCAGGTGGTCGTGTATTTTTTGCTGGTATCTTTGGGGTCTGGCACGGTACTGACAAAGCTCAAGATCACTTTATCACCCTCGGCAGTGATCGCCACCAGCGGCGCCTTGACCATGGCCTGTATTTCTTTAGGCTTGACGAATTTGCTGAAGAGTTCCACAAAGCCCGCACGCCCGGTCGCTACACTGGGGTTATGCTGTATATAGCTTTCTGCCAAGTATTTATCCGCCAGCTCCATATGCCCGCCTTCAAACACTTCGCGCCAAAAGTCATACACCAGGCGCTTATTGGCAGCCAGACCTGCGTCTGCGCTGGCCAGCATGGCTGCATGATCAGGGTTGGCCTGCACCGGCAATTGCGCATGAACAAGCAAAGGCAGGCTAAGACTAACAGCTAAAGCAAGACGACGAAAAGAGATCGGCATTCAAGACTCCTTACATAAGGAAAACAAATAAATAAGCCGCCAGCCCAGCCTTGACCAGGGCAGATACTACTTATTCGCATCATTCTTGGCAGGTTTGGCGGCAGCCCCACCGGTATTGACCTCAATAACCGCCCTTTGTTCATCCGCCACCCTTTGCACCGTATCCGCCACCGCCTTCGCCTTATCCAGCTGCTCTTTCTGCGCGGAAAGAAGATTGGGAGCGGAGGATTCAGCCTTAGGCTCCACCTTGGGTTCTGCAGGTTTGTTGCAGGCAGCGAGAATAGAGAGACAAGCCAAGAAAATAATAGTGCGCATGAAATACTCCTAAAGGCCGCCAAATCACAGCCTAGGCAAAATTAATAAGTGAATGGGTATTCTAGCAATAAAAAGCACTTAGCAAAAAACAAAAAGCCCGAATGCATATTCGGGCTTTTTGTTGCCTTACAAAATGGCGCGCAGAGCCGCCAGCAAACCGTATCCGTGGCATGCTGAGAAATTCATTCAGCGGGATGCAGTACAAGGCCAAGGTTAACCCTTGCACAGCAATACGTCGGTATTGCGCATTTGCAACGCAGTAATGCGCCCGCTTAATGGATTTATCAGCGTGACACAACTACATGTTGCGTCTGTACTGTCCCCCTACTTCGAACAGCGCCGTAGTAATCTGCCCCAGCGAACAAACCCTTGCCGCATCCATCAACCTGGCAAACACATTCTCATTATTGATCGCCGCCTGCTGCAAGGCTGCCAGTGCCTTCGGGGCCACGTCCGCATGACGGCCATGGAAATCTGCCAGGCGTTGCAACTGCGATTGCTTTTCTTCTTCAGTAGAACGCGCCAGTTCTATCTTCTGCGGCGTGTCATTGGCTTTAGGATTGCGGAAAGTATTCACACCGATGATGGGCAAGGTGCCGTCATGTTTCAGGTGTTCATAGTGCATGGATTCTTCCTGTATCTTGCCGCGCTGATAGCCGGTTTCCATCGCACCCAGTACACCACCGCGTTCTGCGATGCGTTCAAACTCCTGCATGACGGCTTCTTCCACCATGTCAGTCAGTTCTTCGATGATAAAGCTGCCCTGGATAGGGTTCTCATTTTTCGCCAGACCCCATTCACGGTTGATGATGAGCTGGATAGCCAGGGCACGGCGCACTGATTCATCGGTAGGCGTGGTGATCGCCTCATCATAGGCATTGGTGTGCAGGCTGTTGCAGTTGTCGTAAATCGCAATCAGGGCTTGTAGCGTGGTGCGGATATCGTTGAAATCGATCTCTTGCGCATGCAGGGAACGGCCACTGGTCTGGATATGATATTTCAGTTTCTGGCTACGGTCATTCGCACCATATTTGTCACGCATGGCCACTGCCCAGATACGGCGGGCCACGCGGCCCAGTACCGTGTATTCAGGGTCCATGCCATTGCTGAAGAAGAAGGACAGGTTGGCCGCAAAATCATCAATGTGCATGCCGCGTGCCAGATAGGCTTCGACAAAGGTGAAGCCATTCGACAGTGTGAACGCCAGTTGAGAAATCGGGTTCGCGCCAGCTTCGGCGATATGGTAACCAGAGATGGAGACAGAATAGAAATTGCGCACCTGGTGATGGACAAAATATTCCTGTATGTCACCCATGACCTTCAGCGAGAATTCTGTCGAGAAGATGCAGGTGTTTTGCCCCTGATCTTCCTTAAGAATATCTGCCTGCACCGTGCCGCGTACATTTTGCAATACCCAGGCACGTATCTTGGCGGATTCATCGGCAGTCGGCTCACGCTTGTTATCGACGCGGAATTTTTCCATCTGCTGATCAATCGCAGTATTCATGAAGAAAGCCAGTATGGTCGGTGCCGGGCCGTTGATGGTCATGGACACCGATGTGGCCGGATCACACAGGTCAAAGCCATCATACAAGACCTTCATGTCTTCCAGCGTCGCAACAGAAACGCCGGAATTGCCAACCTTGCCGTAGATGTCAGGACGTATGGCCGGGTCTGCGCCGTACAGGGTCACTGAGTCAAAAGCAGTAGACAGACGTTTCGCATCCATGCCTTGCGATACCAGCTTGAAGCGGCGGTTGGTACGGAAAGGATCACCCTCACCGGCGAACATGCGGGTAGGGTCTTCACCTTCGCGTTTGAAGGCAAACACACCAGCGGTGAAAGGGAAAGAACCCGGCACGTTTTCCAGCATCAGCCAGCGCAGAATTTCGCCGTGATCGACAAAGCGCGGCAATGCCACCTTGCGTATCTTGGTGCCAGACAGGGATTGCTGTACCAGGCGGGTGCGTATCTCTTTATCGCGAATCTTGACGACATATTCATCACCAGCGTAGGCGGCCTGCATGTCTGGCCACATGCTGATGAGTTTTTTGGATTCGCCATCGAGGCAGTTTTCACGCTCGGTAATCAAGTCATCAAAATCAGCAGACTTGCCTGCCACTGACAGCATGCGCTTGCTTTCTTGCAGTTGCTGGCGTTCACGGGCTATCAAGACCTGCTTGCCGGTATTCTTGTGATAGGCGCGTACCGTGTCAGCAATCTCAGCCAGGTAACGGCTTCGTGCTGGTGGCACAATCACGTTTTTGGCACTGGAATATTTGACGCTGATGGCTGCCAGCTTGCTGGGCTTGGCCAGCAAGCCACGTTGCACCAGTGCTGGCAAGATGCCTTGGTACAGCGCTGTCACGCCATCATCATTGAAGCGTGAAGCCTGGGTGCCATAGACTGGCATTTCATCTGGCTTCTGTGTCCACAATTCGCGGTTGCGCTGGTACTGTTTGGCGACATCACGCAAGGCATCCTGTGCACCTTTGCGGTCGAATTTATTGATGGCGACAAAATCGGCAAAATCGAGCATGTCGATTTTTTCCAGTTGAGATGCAGCACCAAACTCTGGTGTCATGACATACATGGAGACATCCACATGCGGCACAATCGCCGCATCACCCTGGCCTATGCCTGAAGTCTCGACGATGACCAGATCAAAACCGGCAACCTTGCAGGCAGCGATGACATCTGGCAAGGCTTGTGAAATTTCTGAGCCTGCTTCACGGGTTGCCAGCGAACGCATGAAAACCTTGAGCTTGCCCTTCCATGGGTTGATCGCATTCATGCGTATGCGGTCACCCAGCAAGGCACCGCCAGATTTGCGGCGCGATGGGTCGATGGAAATCAGGGCGATGTTCAGGTGATCATCCTGGTCCAGGCGTATACGGCGTATGAGTTCATCTGTCAGTGAAGATTTACCAGCACCACCAGTACCCGTAATACCCAGGGTTGGTGCCTTGCTGGCTTTGGCCGCATCCATCAATTGCTTGCGCAATTCCGGCGCGACCTTGTCGTTTTCCAGCGCGGTAATCAATTGTGCCAGCGGGCGATGTTTGTCGGCAATATCGCCTTGCTGCAATACTGCCAGCGTCGTTGGTGCATAACCGGACAGATCACTGTCGCAAGCCTGTATCATCGATAAAATCATGCCCACCAGGCCCATGCGCTGGCCATCTTCAGGGCTGAAAATACGGGTTACGCCATAGGCATGCAGGTCGGCGATTTCTTCCGGCACGATGACACCACCGCCGCCGCCAAATACCTTGATATGCGCACCGCCGCGTTGCTTGAGCAGGTCTATCATGTATTTGAAGTATTCGACGTGGCCACCCTGGTAACTGGAAATGGCAATGCCCTGGGCATCTTCCTGCAGAGCGGCAGTCACGATTTCTTCTACCGAACGGTTATGACCCAGATGGATCACCTCTGCCCCATTCGCCATCAAAATGCGGCGCATGATATTGATCGAGGCATCGTGGCCATCGAACAGGGAAGCGGCGGTAACAAAGCGCACTTTGTTGGCAGGTTTATATTCAGTCAGGTTCTGGGCAACGGACAGGTCAGTCATGTCTTCCTCATCGGTCTTGTTTTATCACAGTGATTATTGCCAATTAGCAACAATCACTATGTTTGGGTTAGGCTAAGTTATATGACGTTAACGTAAACGTCAATACTAAAATGTAAAACAGCAATCTCAGGCTGGGCGTGGCATATGGCAGCAAAATGTCTGGAAAGCTTCATGGATACTGGAGATTGAAAAGCGATATCGATCCGTTCAATTAGCTACAGCAATATCACTGATGCCAGGCTGGCAAGACAGTTTATTCACTGACTTGCCAGATTGCATCAACGATACCAAGCCACCTCAGGCCACGCGCGTCACTTCCTTGATCGCTACAGGTGGGTTCAGCAAAACTGCCTTCTCTGTATGATACGCCTGCATGGCCTTTTCTTTGACATGGCCGTAACCGCGTATCTTTTCAGGCAGGCTGGCGAGAGCAATGGCTTGTTCCAGGCTATCAGCATTCAAACCAGCAGCCAGCTTTTCCATCAGCGCTGTGTATTCAACGATGAGGGCGCGCTCGGCCTTGCGTTCTTCAGTCTTGCCAAAGATATCCAGCGCCGTACCACGCAAGCCCTTGAGTTTGGCCAGCAGCTTGAATGCCTGCCAGACCCAGGAACCATATTGGGCCTTGACCAGATGACCTTGCCCGTCTTTTTTCGAGAAGATAGGGGGAGCCAGATTGAATTTCAGGCTGAAGTCGCCTTCAAACTGTTGCTTGAGTTTTGCCGTGAAATCGCCATTCGTGTACAAACGTGCGACTTCATACTCATCCTTGAAGGCCATGAGTTTGAAGGCATATTTGGCGACTGCCATGCTGAACTTGTTACCGGTATTCAATGCAGATTCCGCCTTGCGCACTTTGTCGACGAGGTCAGCATATTGCTGGGCGTAGGCGGCATTCTGGTAATCCGTCAATACCGCAATGCGGCGTTTGATGAGAGCGTCCAGGTTTTGCGGCATCTGGATGACGACAGGCTGGCCAGGGATGGCGATTTTTTCCACGCGGTCAAAATCCACCGCAGCGCGGCGGCCCCAGAGGAAGGCTTTCTTGTTGGCCTCAATCGCCACGCCATTCAGTTCTATCGCACGCAGCAAGGCGGTTTCAGATACTGGTATTGCACCCTTCTGATAAGCAAAACCGAGCATGAACAGATTGGTGGCGATAGAGTCGCCCATCAAGGCGGTTGCCAGTTTGGTGGCGTTGATGAAATCAACCTTGCCATCGACTGATTCAGAAATCAGGTGTTCAACTGACTCCAGCGGGAATTGCCAGTCAGGGTTCTTGGCAAACGGGCCGGTCGGTTGTTCATGGGTATTGATGACAGCGCGGGTACGGCCTGCGCGCATTTTGGAAATCGCATCATGCGCACCGGCAGTCAAAATATCACAACCCAAAATCAGGTCAGCTTCACCGGTCGCAATGCGTTGTGCACGCAACTTGTCAGCCTGGTTGACAATGCGTATATGCGAAGTCACTGAGCCATTTTTTTGCGACATGCCTGTCATATCGAGTACCGATGCGCCCTTGCCTTCCAGATGCGCAGCCATGCCCAGCAAAGCACCAACTGTGATGACACCTGTACCGCCTATGCCGTTCAGCAAGATATTGTATGAACTTTCACAGGCTGGCAATTGCGGTTCTGGCAGTGCGCCGAAATCATCGTTCTTTGCCGTGCCGGTTTTGGATTTGACCAGCTTGCCGCCTTCTACTGTCACAAAGCTCGGGCAAAAGCCCTTGACGCAGGAATAGTCCTTGTTGCAGGACGACTGGTCTATGCTGCGCTTGCGGCCAAATTCTGTCTCCACCGGCATGATGGAGGTACAGTTGGATTGCACGCCACAATCGCCGCAGCCTTCGCAGACTGCTTCATTGATGAACATGCGCTGGTTGGGGTCAGGGAATTCCCCTTTTTTGCGGCGACGGCGTTTCTCGGCGGCACAGGTCTGGTCGTAGATGAGTACGGTCGCGCCGGGGATGTCACGCAATTCACGCTGCACCGCATCCATGTCCTTGCGATCATGCAGGGTCAAAAAGCTGGGCAGATTGGAGCGGTCTGTGTAACGTGACAAATCCTCAGTCACCAGAGCGATGCGCTTGACGCCTTCTGCGGCCATCTGCTGCGCCATCATCGGTACGCTGATGATGCCATCGACTGGTTGTCCACCCGTCATCGCCACTGCATCGTTATACAGAATCTTGTAGGTGATATTGACCTTGGCAGCGACGGCTGCGCGTATTGCCAGATAACCGGAGTGGAAGTAAGTGCCATCACCGAGGTTCTGGAATACATGCGGCAAAGTCGAGAATGCCGCCTGACCTATCCATGGCGCACCTTCACCACCCATATGGGTAGTCAGTTTATTGAATTCAGGATAAATCGCCGTCGCCATGACGTGGCAACCTATGCCTGCCAGCGCAAGGCTGCCTTCCGGCACCTTGGTCGAAGTATTGTGCGGGCAGCCTGAGCAATAGTAAGCTGGGCGTGCAGGCGTATTGACTTGCTTGCTAAGGACGACATCCTTGGCCTCCAAAAATGCGAGGCGCGCCTTGATCAGGTCACTGGTGTGGAAGCGGGCGATGCGGGAAGAAATCACGCGGGCAATTTGCGCCACCGAAAAGTCAGCCTTGGAAGTCAGCAACCATTCACCGCGAGGATGTACCCATTCGCCTTTTTCATCGAACTTGCCGATGACACGCGGGCGCACATCGTCGCGCCAGTTATACAGTTGTTCCTTGAGCTGGTACTCCACCATCTGGCGTTTTTCTTCAACCACCAGAATTTCATCAAGGCCCTGGGCGAATTCACGCACGCCATCCGGCTCCAGCGGCCAGGGCATGGATACCTTGAACAGGCGTATGCCTATCTCGGCAGCGAATTTTTCATCGATGCCCAGTTCTTCCAGCGCTTCCAGCACGTCGAGGTAAGATTTACCAGAAGCGACGATACCCAGACGTGCAGTCGGGCTGTCTATGGTGACATGGTTGAGTTTGTTGATGCGGGCATACGCCAGGGCCGCATAGATCTTGTAATCCTGCATCAGGGCTTCTTGCTTGCGCGCCTGTATGCCAAGAGTATCCAGTGACAAACGGGTATTCAGGCCGCCTTCAGGCATGACAAAGTCTTGCGGTAGCTTGATTTGCAGGCGGAAAGGGTCTGCATCGACCGATGAAGTCGATTCCACGGTATCTGCCAGCGCCTTGAAGCCGACTGCACAACCAGAAAAGCGCGACATGGCCCAGGCATGCAAGCCCAGGTCCAGGTATTCCTGCACATTACTGGGATACAGCATGGGGATCATGCAGGCAGAGAAAATATGGTCGGACTGGTGCGGCAGTGTTGATGAATACGCACCATGGTCATCACCAGCCACCAGCAAGACACCGCCGTGTTTGGACGTGCCGGCATGGTTCATGTGCTTGAATACGTCAGCACTACGATCGACGCCTGGGCCTTTGCCATACCACATGCCAAATACACCATCGTATTTGGCCGGACCTATCAGGTCTACCGTTTGCGAGCCCCATACTGCAGTCGCTGCCAGGTCTTCATTGACGCCGGGCACGAACTGCACATGGTTTTGCTCCAGCAATTTTTTGGTTTTCCACAGTGTTTCATCCAGGCCACCCAGCGGGGAACCACGATAGCCGGAAATAAATCCTGCCGTATTCAAGCCCGCGGCAAGGTCACGCTGGCGCTGCATCATGGGCAGTCTTACCAGGGCTTGTATGCCTGACAAAAAGATCGTGCCGCTATTCGACGTATATTTATCGTCGAGTTGCACATCATTCAATTGCGGGGGGCTGGTGATCTGGCTGGCTTCGAGCGCATCCTGGACAGGCTCGGTATTGACTTCTTTAGCGGAAGACGACGGGGACGGCAGGGACGAGAGTCCAGCAGACTCCATGGTGGTGTCGGATGACATAAGGTGGCTCCAAAATTTGTGATTTAGATCGCAAAGAGCATGCGTTGTATCCGGTAAGACACAATTTTGCTCGGAGCCTATAGCGAGGTATCAGAGATAGGCTCTCGTTGCGTTAGTAGTGATAACTACCATTTTATTCGAATTCGACACAAAATTCGATATCAAGACGCTATCTGTATCACATCTGCCAACGTCAGATATGCTACGAGGTGATTACGCGGTGCTTGACACCAAGCTGGTCGAATCAAAAAGACATCAAAAGAAGCTTTCGAAATTTCACTGCAGCGCTTCTTCGACTTCCTTTGAAATCTGCTGTGTAAACAGTGTAGGTTGAATACACGTTTGTGGAAAATATGGAATTAAAATATGGGTATCATGAAAAATGATAGCCACTCTATATTCCGTTCAAGCAGATGGCTTCATCATTTGCCTGAGGCCAACAGCCAACCACAGGCCTGTTCCCAGGCAAATCGCCGAGGTAATCAGCAGCAAGGCATTGACGCTGTGGATGCTGGTGACAAAAGCCAGTGCTTCTGGCCACCAGATAACCAAAGGGATGAAACTGATGCCCCTGACTATCAATCCGCCAGCCATCAATGCCAGCACCGTGCGCAGCAAAGGCAGACGCCGGATCAAGCCCGCTCCGGAAAATGCAAACGCAGCACAGACAAACAGGAAGCTGGCAATGATGATACACGCCACCTGTGGATAGCGCTTGCCCGCTCTTGCCATTGCTACGATGTTATCCGGTGCACCTATACAGGCATACCAATCCGGGCCACCAGCTATGGTGGCAAGATGCAGCAATGCCCCCAGTGACAAGACTATGCCTGACCAGAGCAGATAGGGATTGTTGATTTTTTTCATACAGACCAGCTTAACACAGGCAGAAAAACGGGAGCATGAAGCTCCCGAATCTCCCTACTAGGAATAAGTGACTATTTTGGGGCGGAGTACATGCCCGCATAACGTATGCCGAAATACAGGATGAAGATATAGCAGGTTGCCGGTACATAGAAAGACGCATGCAGACCTATGCTGTCAGCCAGATAGCCTTGCAGGAAAGGCACGAGCGCACCGCCGACTATCGCCATGCACAAGATGCCTGAACCCTGCCCCGTCAAAGGCCCAAGTTTATTCAGAGCCATGCTGAAGATGGTAGGGAACATGATGGAATTGCATAAGCCTACCGCAAGGATCGCCCACATCGCCAATGAACCATGGCCATAGATCGCCGTCAGAATCAGGACGATGGCCGCAGCTGAATTGAATGCCAGGGTCTTACCCGGGCTGAGCTTGCGCATGACAGCAAAGCCTATGAAGCGCCCCACCATGGCACCGCCCCAGTAAAAACTGACATAGTGTGCCGCGATTGCAGGTGTCAGGCCACCGACGTCAGACTCGCCAAGAAAATTGATAAGGAAGCTGCCTATGCTGACTTCACCACCTACATACAAAAATATACCTATCGCCCCCATAAGCAGATGCGTATGTGCAAGCACAGAAGTTTTACTGCTGCTGACTGCGCTCTCACTGCTTTCTGCATGTGAAATTTTAGGCAGACGGGCAAAGGCAAACAAGATTGCCAGCAACAGCAATGCGGCTGCCAGCATCAGATAAGGCATTTGTACGGCAGCACCAGCGCTAGCCCGATAAGCGGCTTGCTCTGAGGCTGGCAATTGCACTATCTCGGCAGCAGTCAAGGCAGCACCAGACAAAATCAATATGCCACCCAGAACTGGCGCCACTGTCGTACCCAGGGAATTGAAGGCTTGCGTCAGCGTCAGGCGGCTGGAAGCCGTCTTTGCTTCACCGAGTACCGTGACATAGGGATTGGCGGCGACCTGCAAAATTGTGATACCCGAAGCCAGCACAAAAAAAGCCAGCAAGAACAATGCATAACTGCCCATTGAGGCGGGGTAGAACATGGCACAACCCAGGGCAGCGATGACCAGACCAGTCACTGCACCATGCTGGTAGCCAATCCTCTTGATCAGCATGCCAGCAGGTATTGAGACAATAAAGTAAGCGCCAAAGAAGCAAAACTGTACCAGCGTCGCCTGTACATAACTGAGGGTATAAATCGATTTCAGATGTGGGATCAACACGTCATTGAGTGAAGTTAAAAAACCCCACATGAAAAACAAAATCGTCACGATAACGAGAGAGCTGGTCTGAGTCCTGGCATTGTGATCAGATGTGAGGGTGGCGCCGGGCGGCAGTGAAGTTTCCATCATGTTCCTCCTTATATAATTTTATTTATGCTTGTCCAAATGATCTGCCAGCATGGCTGAAACGCCGATGAAAGCTGGGTATTCTTCCGTGATCAGATAAGTCGGTATCTGCGCCAGGAAGCCGCTGAGCCGCCCCTTGGCTTCAAAGCGCTGGCGAAATGCCGATGCAGCAAACAAAGGCCCCAGCCTGGGGACGATGCCGCCACCTATATACATCCCACCCTTTGCCCCAAGAGTCAGCGCCACATTGCCAGCCATGCTGCCGAGTATGCCGCAGAAATGCTCTACCGTACGCAGACATGCACTGCAACTACCATCCAGCGCCCTGTGCGTGATTTCGGCAGCATTCAGTTTTTTTCCAGAGATCGCAGTGCAAATCAGCTCCAGCCCCTTGCCAGACAAGAGACGCTCGGCCGAGACATGCGCATACTGCTGCCACAGGTTTAGCAATATCTGCACTTCTTCATTGTTTGCTGGAGCAAAACTGGCATGTCCGCCTTCACTGGCCAGCGGTGCCCACGAAGTACCTGCCGGGACAATGCCGGACACGCCAAGGCCAGTACCAGCTCCAATAAGACCTATAGTACGACCAGGCTGTTCTACACCTCCACCTATTTGCAGGCGCTGGCTGGCGTCAAGATAAGGCAGGGCCATGGCCAGAGCAGTAAAGTCATTCAAGACCAGTAGGGTGCTGAAATCCAGTTGCTGGCGCATGCCAGCGATAGAAAAACTCCATTCATGATTGGTCATGTGCACCTGGTCACCGTCGACAGGGTTGGCGATAGCAACCGCGGCATGAGCAATGCGTGTCCCAAGTTTGCCCAGCTCTTGTTTAATCTCCGGGCTGCCCAGATAGCTTTGCATGGCATCGGCCAGGCGGGGGAAATCGGCGCAGGCCAGTACCCTGACTGCGACAAACTGACGCTCTGCTATCTCCAGCGCGAAACGGGCATTGGTGCCACCGATGTCAGCCAGCAAGCGCGGATAAGTCTGCTTGGTGTTTTGACTGAGCATCATTTCAACTCTACGCAAGGCACAGCATCCTGGTCTTTGGCTGCGCCGCCTAGAATTTGTATATTCGTGATGGCTGCAGAAAATGCCGATGTGGTACTGATGCTGAATGGCACATCGACATTATTCAATTTAACCCCTTTGGATACAAAACAGGACAGTGGTATTTTGATAGTTTGTTTCTCTTTTTTGCCCGCCAGACGCTTGAAGACTTCCGTCACATCCAGAGTAGCGGCACAGTGATTCCCGCAATGCATGGCAAGACTGACCGTGGCAACTGGGGCAGTAGCAACGATGGTATCAAATGTCAGCGCCCCATCCTTGCTGGCAAAGACAGGCAATGCTTGTCCGTGGGCTGCCCGCGCCTCCACCCTGGCTGTGCCACTCCAACTGATAAGTTTGGCATCTTGCTGGCTATTGACCTGTGAAGTTTGTACGCTGATACCAGGCATGTTCAAGACGCGGTTCAAATCTGCACCGACTGCCTGCTGTTCATTACCACTGATGACATACAGGGGGTAAGTCGCGCGGTCAGCCTGGTTGAAGATGGGATAGGCATTGGTTACACCACAGCCACCGGAGGAATATTTGCTGTCGAGTTTTCCCAATTTTTTCTTGCTGGAATAGTTAAGACCATAGCCTAGCTTGAACAAAGGTGAGTAATTCGGTTCATCAAAATTAAGCCTGGTCTGGCAGACAGATTTTGGCCAGGAAAATGACAATGTACCCTTGAAGTCATGCGCCACTTTGCCATCTGCAGCGCGGAACAAGACATCCGCCACCCCCTTGCCTTCTGAACCCGGTAACCAGGCAGCGACAAAACTGTCAGATAGATTCAGCAAGTCATTCACATACAATGGACGGCCAGAAACAAACAAGGTCACTACCGGTTTACCTTTGCCTGCCACCGCCTGCAATACCGCCAAGTCTTCAGGATAACGGCCGGTATGTCGCAGAGTGCCAGCGGGGCCGATATCGCCATACATTTCTGCATACGGTGTTTCACCGATAACGGCAATCACGGCATCAAAACGGCTGAGATCGACACCTTTTGCATCGACACTGAATTCGACATTGGCTTCACCCACTGCAGCCTTGATACCTGTCAGTATGGAATCAGCATTCGGGAAATCCGCATTCTTATTATCCGTGCCCTGCCAGGTCAGTGACCAGCCACCAGTCTGGTTGGAGATATCATCAGCCGTCTTGCCAACCACCAGGATTTTCTTGTTGCGTGCCAGCGGCAATGTTGCGCCATCATTTTTCAACAAGACTAGGGATTCACGCACTGCCTGCCTGGCGAGATCACGGTCTTGCAGAGCATCCTGTTTGCCTGCATAGATATTTTCAGATGGCTTTTTACCGAAAAGGCCTGCGCGCATTTTGACACGTATAATGCGCGTCACTGCATCATCTATCCTGCTCATGGGTATCTCGCCGGACTTAACCTGGGCGATGGTATTGCTGATGAATGCCTTCCAGGCATCAGGCACCATAATCATGTCGACACCGGCATTAATCGCTTGCGGGCAACTGTCATTACGACAACCAGGTACTTCGCCTATGGCATCCCAGTCAGTGATGATGAAACCATCGAATCCCATTTTTTGTTTTAGCACATCAGTCAGCAAGGCTTTGCTGCCATGCAGCTTGCCATAATTAGCGCCTGAGGCTTGATCGTTCCAGCTATTGTAGGAAGCCATTACTGTTTGTGCACCAGCAGCCAGTGCTGTCATATAGCCTTGGGCATGGGTATTGAGCATTTGCGCGTTGGTGGACAGATTCACGCCCCTGTCCTTGCCCTGGTCCGTACCACCGTCACCCATGAAATGCTTGGCAGTAGCGATGACATTGCCATCGTCCGTGAATGAACCTTGCAAACCTTTCACATACTCACCCGCATACTGGCGCACCAGTGCACCATCTTCAGAAAAACTTTCATAGGTGCGCCCCCATCTGTCGTCACGCACTACTGCCAGCGTGGGGCCAAACACCCAGGCTATGCCGGTGGCCCTGACAGCCTTGCCCATGGCTCGCCCTATCTGCCCTGCCAGTTGCGGGTTATGCGCTGCACCCAGACCTATATTCTGCGGGAACAAGGTGGCGCCATACACATTGCTGTTGCCGTGTATCGCATCTATGCCCCAGATGACAGGGACTTTGACTGCCATATCAGTCGCCATGGAAGCATCATGGTATTTGTCAGCCAGCGCTACCCAGTCAGCCGCCGTACCATGTTTGTTATTTCGGTCTGGCCAGCTACCACCGCCATTCAGAACGGAACCGAGGTAATAGCGCCGTACATCGTCTGGTGTAATCGACTTGATTTCCGGCTGCGTCATCTGGCCTATCTTTTGTTCCAGTGTCATGCCAGCGACGATGTCAGCGACCTTTACTTCTATGGCCGGGTCTTTGCGAATGACGCTTTGGACCGCAGGCCAGGCAGCCAGATTATTGGCAGGCATCTTGCCCGGCCCATATTGGTTTTCGGTCTCTGCCGCAAGCACATGAGCTGCCCCGCAGATCAACAGGATTGCGGAACTTATTTGTACAGTTTTTTGCTTCAGTTTCATCATGGTGTACTCTTTATTATTGAAGGAATCTACTGATTCACTTTTGTCTCTTTATTGATGATATCTGGTTCAGGTTTTTCTTTTATACACGCGTACATAATCAACCAGCATTTGCTGCGGGAAGCTGGTGCTAGCATCCGGTGCACCTGGCCAGTCACCGCCTATGGCGAGATTCAGGATGATGAAAAATTCATGGTCAAATACCCACTTGCCCGGTATCGAAGCAGGGCTGGCCTGGTGATACAGATTGCCATCCAGATACCAGCGTATCTGCGCTGCATCCCATTCAACCGCATAGATGTGGAAGTCATCCGCCAACTTCCCCTGCGCGAGTTTTTTTGAGCCACCAAAACCGGTCGCGCCGTAATAGCCAGGCCCGTGCAAGGTGCCATAGGTAGTTGCTGCTTCCTTGCCTATGTTTTCCATGATGTCGATTTCACCGCGTTCTGGCCAGCCAACAGCACTGATATCGGTCCCCAGCAGCCAGAAAGCTGGCCAGATACCCTGGCCAGCCGGTATCTTGATGCGCGCCTCGAAACGGCCATAAGTAAACTCACGCAGGCCTGCTGTTTTTATTCGTGCTGAGGTATAGTCGTTGTCGCCATATTTTTCTTTCCGTGCTTCTATGACCAGCATGCCATTTTCCAGCCTGAGGTTTTCTTTACGCGCGGTATAGTTTTCCAGTTCATGATTACCCCAGCCCTGACCTCCTGTTTCTATTTGCCAGCTTTGCGTATCCAGTTTGTCAGCAGCAAACTCATCGGCCCAGACCAGTTCCCAGCCTTGCTGCAGACTGGGCGTGACTTGCGTTTGCACCATGCTGTTACTGCCACCACAGGCGGTGAGCAGCAACAGGCTCAGGTAAGTCAAACACGCGGGCAAGGAAATTTGTTTTTTCATGCTGTCTGCCTTTTGCAAAATAAGAGCCTGATGGATGATACGCATTTCCATCAGGCTGGTTCTTACTTAGTAACTGGCACCGACCTTGATGCCAAAAGAACGCTGGTCTATATAGCTTGCGCCCATTTTTCCACCACCGGCATTCCAGCCATTGGTCTTGGCCTTGGCATCGCTGAAGTTACGCACATAGGCTTCAACATACCATTTTTCATTTGGTGAAGTCAGCTTCAGCGATACATCACCCTTGGCATAGGCTTTTTGCGTCAGACCTATGTAGGGGTTGTCGAAATTGCGCAAGTCAAAATAAACCTTGTCTTGCCAGCGCATGCCTATCCATGGCGTCAGGGTATAGCCATGATCGAGGGCGATCTCTTGCGAGAAGTTCATGCCAAGAGTGAACTTGGGTGCATTCGGCATTTGATTGCCTTCCAGATTATAGGCACGGCGGCCACGCAATCTGTCATCCGTCCCGACATAGACTGCCGGGCAGGCAACTGCCCCTACCTCGGCACGCTGGTCACAGGCGTAACCATCATCATAGGAATCATAGTCATGGATGACACTTTTCAGATAGCTGAAGAAGCCTCCCAGTTTTGCCCCTGGCCACGGGCGATAATCCCATTCAGTTTCTATACCCGACAAATTGACCTTGGCTACGTTAACAGTTTGCCAGGCAGTCGCCACATCGCAAGTCGGTGCCCATGATGGGCAAGGCAGATTGTCTGGTGTATTGATCTTGGCCAGGAAATTGCTGCCGGTCTGCTGCATGTCTTTATATTGCATGGCAAACAGAACAACCGACAAAGCCAGGCGATTGTCCAGCAACTTGCCCTTATAACCCAATTCAAAATTGGTGACCGTTTCTGGTTTGTAGGTCAGGTAGGTGATTTGCTCTTTTTTGTTGTCACCAAAAACGCAACCGGTCGGGCCGCATTTATTGGTACGGTCGCCAAAGCCCCCCGATTTGTAACCAGTGGCCAGGGCGGCATACACCATGTCTGTCGGCGTCAATTGTGCCCGCAGCCCCAAGCGATAAGTACCCTTGCTCCAGCTGTCACTATGGTCATTATTGGTGCCAGGACCGTAGCCAGCATAAGCTGCTGCACCACCCAGGGTACCCATTTGCGGGGTGATCTGGTTGCCGTTAGGTACGCGGTAACTATCCGTACCTGGCGTGCCGTAATCGAACAAACCATTGTAATAGCCAAAGCTTTGGCCACCCCAGCTATTGCCACCCAGGTTCATACCACCTTTATCAGTCTTGGAATCCCTGGTGTAGCGTGCACCTACGGTCGCTGTCCAGACTGGATTGAATTGCCAGTCAGCCTGGGCGAACAGGGCTTTGGAATCGATCTGGCGGTCGGGCTGGGCATAGAACTGGCTGATAGGAATATTATTAGGACCATAGTGCATTTGCTCCTGGCCAAAATTGATGGCATTCTTTTCATGCATCCAGAAAGCACCGGCCACATACTGCCAGTCATCAAAATTCTGTTTTAATTGCAGTTCATGCACAGTGGACAGGTATTTTGAATCCAGGGTGCGCGTCAGGTTGTCAGAGATAGGCCAGACCGACCAGTTGCCATCTGGCGGATTCCTGCCTGTGACTTCGAATGCATAAGGCGAGACACCGCCATCATCATCATGCACCTGGCTGCGCTGTTGATTGGCATAGACGAAGCCATATTCCAGCGTGGTATTCTTGTTGGCATTCCAGATAGCCTTGGAGCGCACTGTGTCTATCGACATATCCACCTTGCCCGGCACATTGATGAGCACATCATATTGGCCACGCACGCAGGCCCAGCGCGTACCGGCCGACTGATCGCAATCACGCATGCCTATGTAGCCAGCACCTGAATCCTGGAAGTGTTCATAAGCCAGTTGCCATTCCAGGTCATTATTGACTTTCAAGCGCGCAGCCAGACGTCCGGCCCACTGGTTCTGGTTATTATAGCCATCGGCTTTTGATACTTTGGTATTGAAGCGCTGAGTCACGTCAGGTATGCCATCAGGTTTCCAGCCCAGGGCTGGTATATTCGCCTCACTGAAGTCCTGCATCTGATTGAAGGGGCTATCCCTGGTGACCTTCATCAAGGTGGCGCGCAAGGCCAGCTTGTCATTGATGACGATATTTTGTATGGCATTAAAGTTGCGTAGATTCAGGCTGCCGGTTTCAAACGAGGCGCTGCCATAGGTGGAACTAAAGTCAGGCTTGGCCGGGATGATATTGATACTGCCAGCCGTAGAATTGCGGCCAAACAAGGTACCCTGGGGACCGCGCAAGACTTCGACCTGATCCAGGTCAAACATCAGGGCTTGTGCGCCTTGTGGGCGTGGTGAATACAGGCCATCTATATGCAAGCCAGCCGAAGGGTCACCAATTTCGGTAAAATTGGTGGCTGTGATACCGCGTATGGTGATCTTGACGGCTGAGTCATTGGCCTGACCATCCATCTGTACATTTGGCAATTCACCAGAAATACCCGCCAGGTTGGTGATGCCTTGTTTATTCAATTTCTCTTGACTGAAAGCCGTCACGGCCAAGGGGGTTTTTAATAAAGAAGTGCTGCGGCGGGTCGCTGTCACTGTCACTTCCTGTACTTCCGCCCTGTCTGCATCTGTTTTTTTTGCTTTAGGTTTTGCTTCCTCTACCGTTTTATTACTTTCCTGTTCTTGTGCCCATACATGTGATGTGAGCTGGGCGCAGGCACTGGCAACAGCCAGGCTTATCAGGGTACGCTTGGTCATTTGATGAAACATTTTGTCTCCCAATTTATTTTCAGTGATCGGCGTGTCAGCGAATTGTGATTTGAAAAAGGACTTTTCCGCCACTGTTCCAACATCACAAGCCACTATCGACAGATCGCCGTGGTCTACGCATTGTTCTTGCATACGCGTCTTACTGGTATTTTTGTTTTTTTGGCTGGCGTCTTTTCGCACCATGCACATGTACTGCTAAAACCTTTGTATCGCATTACCCATTTAATGGGAAGGTTTCCATTTATTGAAAAAGCATAGTGCTACCCCCGTTTTTATTTGTCAATGAAAATGTATCCTTCGGCGCGTTAAGTTGAGTGTCAATTTCTTGCCTGGATTTGCTGACTTAAACGTGCGATGGTTCCTGAAATTGCGACTGTGTTATGGCCGTATTTTTTCCTGCGGCAGCGTTCTGCTGCAAAAAATCTCTATACCATTTACCACTAAGCTTCAACGTGCGTTGTTGCGTGACGAAGTCCACATAGGTGATACCAAAACGACGCGAGCATCCTTCTGCCCATTCAAAATTGTCGAGCAGACTCCACAAAAAGTAACCCTTAACGCGACAACCCAGCTGTATCGCTGCTCTGATTGCTGCCAGGTGACGAATCAGGTAGTCGCGACGCAACTCGTCTTGCACCTGGCCATCCGCGTCCAGATAGTCATCATACGTCGCGCCGTTTTCAGTGATATACATGGCACTGGGCTGATAATCATCCTGTATGCGTTTCAGCAAACTGGTCATACCCTCTGGTGCAATTTCCCAGCCAAAGGCGGTACGCTCCACACCCACGGCATCCACCAGACGGGTGTTCAGGGGTGAGGCACCTGGCGCATGCTCCACCATTTCAGGGAAATAGAAATTCACACCCAGAAAATCTGTGGCAACGGCCATGGCTTGCATATCGCCATCCTCCACTGCCGGGGCGTATGCACCCAGTGCTTGCCACACATCCTCAGGATAGCCGCGCCCGTACAAGGGATCGAGATACCAGCGATTGCGCAAACCGTCATGCAAGGTCGCCGCTGCGATATCTTCCACTTTGTTGGTAACTGCGGAAATGGGGTGCAGATTCAGAGCCAGACCTACCCGCGCATCCGGGACATTAGCGCGTATCACAGGTGTTGCTAACCCATGCGACAGCAAGACGTGGTGACAAACCTGTATCGCCATCTTGAAGTCTTTGATGCCAGGCGCATGTATGCCATCGGCATGGCCCAGCATAGCTGTGCACCATGGCTCATTATGCGTGATCCAGTGCTTGACCCTGTCACCCAGGTGCCTGCTCATGACATCGGCGAACTCAACAAAGGCATGCACAGTTTCACGCACAGCCCAGCCCCCCTGATCTTGCAGGTATTGTGGCAAGTCCCAGTGGTACAAGGTAGCCCATGGCTGCAAGCCACGTTCCAGCATGCCATCCACCAGGCGCGAATAAAAAGCCAAACCTTCAGGATTAGGGGCGGAACCAGGCGCCGAAAATATGCGCGGCCAGGAAATCGAAAAACGGTAGGCATTGCAGCCCAGGCTTTGCGCAATATCCAGATCTTCAGGCCAGCGATGATAATGGTCGCAAGCGATTGCACCATTGCTGCCATCGCGTATGGTGCCCGGCTGCTCACAGAAGCGATCCCAGATCGAGGCACCCCGGCCGCCAACGGCAGCCGCACCTTCTATCTGGTAAGCCGAGGTCGCTGTCCCCCACAGGAAGTCACTATTAAAATCTGCACGCCCTGGCTGCGAGCTGAGTGGCATAGCTGCATGAAGTAGACTTTTGCTCATATTTTTTGCTTGTTCAATATAGAAGTGAATCAAATGATCGATTTAAATGGAAACGTTTCCATTCAAGATTAAAAAATTTTGAGCTTATGTCACTCAAAATTCTCAAAGAAAGTATTAGCTGATTCCAGGTATTCTCCCTTCCCCAAAAAAAGCAGCTTCGTTTCAGACATTGCCAAATTTTTCAGATCTGGTCCATCTCTAATATCAGTAATGCAAAACAAACTAATTTATGCCATGCATGGGGCCTGCTTCAGCACATACAAAGTGCTGTTACAAAACTGACCTTACCCTGCTGCACTTCAGTAGTGTAAACCCGGTACCAAATACTGCCTATGCAGACGACACCAGGCTGTGACGAAGAGCCATTTTAATTTCGCAACTACCTCCAGTTAAATTGTAATAATCATTTACTGGAAAGGTTTCCATATTCTCGTAAAAAAAATGAATAGTCAAGAAATACCATTCATCTTTTTTGTTTTATTTGCATACTTTCCACAACACATTCCAATGGGGAATTGTGATGTCTTATGGCTGGCTTAAATATATAAAAATACCCGGTAAGAAATACTTTCCGAAAATAATCAGCTGGTTTTACGTCTTGCGTTTGCGGGCTTGGCCAGAGACGCACGCATGGTCACTTTGATCGCATAATCACGCTGCACAGGCCTATGGCTGCCATAGCAGCGATTCAATAATTCGTTGAGTGCACCGAGCGTGACTTCACGCCAGGGTATGTGCACCGATGTCAGAGGCGGCGCAGCATAGGCGGCACTCAAGGTATCATCGTAACCGATGACAGACACATCATGCGGTACGCATATGCCCGCTTGCTGAAAATAAGATAAAGCGCCCAGGGCCATTTCATCATTCGCGCAAAACAGTGCCGTGAAAGGGCTGCCAGAATCCAGCAATTCCTTGGCGCAATTCCAGCCACCCTCAGGCGAGAAGTCGCTTTCGGCTATCCACATGTCGGCAGTATTGATACCGGCCCTGCTCAGTTCGCCGAGAAAGCCATCTATACGTTCCACATTATCCGGTGCCGTCGATGGACCGGCAATGACAGCAATTTTCTTATGCTTGTATTCCAGCAAGGCGCGGGCAGCCATGACACCACCTTGCACATGGTCGGCAGTGAAACACTGCTCAGTGATGGTTTCTGAAGCATGATTCAGGACGACCAGGCGGTCACGCTTTTGTCCCAGGATGGAAAAATCTTCATCAGTCAGTACATTGCTCATGACGATGAGGCCATCACAACCACGCTCCATCAGGAACTCTATGCCTTCCACCCCTTGTCGTCGCTCATCCCCTATGCCCACACCAAAGGCCACCACCATGTGCAAACCAGCAAGGCGTAACTCAGTATCGATGGATTGCAAAATGGGCATGTAGAAAGTGCCCTTGAGCACAGGGATATACACACCTATCATTTGCGAACTGCCGGACAAGAGGCTGCGGGCCGCATGAGAAGGACGAAAATCCAGTTCCGCTATCGCCTTCCTGACACGCTCGCCGGTCTTGGCTGACACAGAACCTTTGCCGCTGACTACGCGTGAAGCCGTACCCAGTCCCACACCCGCCAGGCGGGCCACATCTTTGATCGTCGCCACTTGATTCTTTTCCATAGTGTATATCTGGCCAGTATATAAAAATATTACCTTGCTTGCAGTAAACAATTTTGATTAATTATAGACGCATGCCTGTTGCAGCGTCGAACAGGGAAACCCTGGTAATATCAATATTAAAACGCAGGTTCTCATTCAAAGTGAAGCTGCGATTATCGTGATCAAGCACACACAAGGACTGACTACCCAGCTTTAACCACAGTAGCTGATGATTACCCATGGGCTCGACCAGACTGAGCTGCGCACTGTATGCACCATGCGCCTGTATGTGCATATGCTCAGGCCTGACACCCAGCACCACATCTTCAGCCGCCGTTGCCTGCTGTAACGCGGCATAGGCCGACAAGTCCAGCTGTACATGCTCGTTGATGAAATTTTTCTCACTATCGAACTTGCCCGCAATGAAATTCATGGCAGGTGCGCCCAAAAAACCTGCAACAAACAAATTGGCGGGACGCTCATACACTTCCGACGGCGTACCCAGTTGCTGTATCTTGCCTGCCCGCATGACGACGATGCGGCTGGCCAGGCTCATGGCCTCGACCTGGTCATGCGTCACATACAGCATGGTGGAGCCCAGGTTCTGATGCAAGAGCTTGAGTTCACGGCGCAGTTCTGTGCGCAATTTGGCATCCAGGTTGGACAGTGGCTCATCGAACAGAAATACCCTGGCTTCCCTGACCAGGGCGCGGCCTATCGCCACCCTTTGTCTTTGCCCACCGGACAATTGCGCTGGCTTGCGCTGCAACAGGCTTTGCAATTGCAACATCTCGGCTACCCGCGTTATGCGCTTTTGTATCTCGGCTTTTGGCACGCCATTAATGCGTAAGCCAAATGACATATTTTTTTCCACCGTCATGGTTGGATACAGCGCATAGGACTGGAACACCATCCCTATTTGCCTGTCACTGGGTTCGGCATGACTGACATCTGTACCCGCAATTTCTATGCTGCCAGCCGCAATATCGATGAGGCCAGCTATGCTGTGCAGCAGGGTCGATTTACCGCAACCGGATGGACCCAGCAAGACCAGGAACTCGCCCTCTTCGACATCCAGATCCAGCTGGTCTATGATCTTGTGACCACCAAGTTCTATGCCCAGATTCTTAAGACTTACATATGCCATGCATTCATCCTTAGCCTTTAACCCTTGACCGCACCATCGGCGATGCCGCGTACAAACCAGCGGCCTGATATGAAATAGATGGCGAGGGGCAGCATGGCCGTCAATATGGTGGCTGCCATATTGACGTTATACATCCGCGTGCCCGTCGTCGTGTTGATGACATTATTGAGTTGTGCCGTCATGGGTAAATGCTCGCGCCCGGCAAATACCAGGCCGAGGATGTAGTCATTCCATACCCCTGTAACTTGCATGATGGCCGCCACGACTATCATGGGCAGTGACATGGGCAGCATCAGTTGCACAAAGATGCGGAAAAACCCGCCGCCATCTATACGTGCTGCATGAAACAATTCCTGCGGTATGCCCATGTAATAATTACGGAATAGCAAAGTCATGATGGGCATGCCAAAGATCACATGCACCATGACAATGCCCGGCAGGGTACTGAAGATATTCAACACAGCCAGCACACGCACCAATGGGAACATCATGACTTGTACAGGAATGAAAGCCCCCGCCAGCAAGATACCAAACAAGACTTGCGCACCACGTGGCCGCCAGAATGACAGGGCATAGCCATTCAAGGCACCAAGGAAGATGGCCAGCACAGTACTAGGCAAGGTAATCGCCACAGAATTCCAGAAGCCCCCACTGATGCCTTCGCAGGCGACGCCTGTACAAGCCGTACTCCAGGCTTGCTGCCAGGGTTCCAGCGTGAATTGCAGGGGAAAGGCAAAGATATTTCCCAGGCGGATTTCTTCCATGGATTTAAATGAAGTCACCAGCATGATATATAGCGGCAGCAAAAAGAAAGCAGCCGCAGCCAGCAGGAAAGCATAAATACCTAGGCGCGCTGGTGTCCATTTTCGCTTTGCCAGTCGCTTCATATTTTCCCTTTACGGGCACGGGTACGCGCATAGACATAAGGTATCAGCAAAGCCAGCACTGGCAGCAGCATCATGATGGCACCTGCTGAGGCCAGCGCCAGGTTGGCGCGACCAAACAAATGGTCCATGATGAACTTGGCCGGCACCTCACTGGCTGTGCCCGGGCCACCCTGGGTCATGGCTTCGACCGCATCAAAGAGTTTGACGACGGCGGTTGCCAGCAACAGGAAGACCGTTGCGAAATTGGGTGCCAGCATGGGAATGATGATGGACAGGTAGACACGCCAGGCCGGGATGCCATCCATGCGGGCAGCTTTCCAGATATCTTCATCTATGCCACGCAAACCTGCCAGCAACATGGCCATGACCAGGCCCGAGGCTTGCCATACCGTGGCAATAACGATGGTGTAGATGACCATGTCCTGATCGATGATCCAGTCAAACTTAAAATCCTTAAAACCCAGGGCCCGTATGCCGTGCTCTATTCCTATACCCGGTGTCAACATCCATTGCCACACCAGGCCAGTGGCGACGAAGGACATGGCATAGGGGTACAGGAAAATGGTGCGCAAGACACCTTCGCCCGTGACATTCTGGTCTATGAAAACCGCCAACAAGAACCCTATGATGACGCAGGCTGCAATGAAGAGTACGCCATACACGGCCAGATTATTCAGTGACAATAGCCAGCGCTCATTCTCAAACAGGCGTTCATACTGAACCAGGCCAACGAAATTATCCAGTGGCAAAGTGCGCGAGCTACTCAACGATATTTTCAATGTCCATAAAACAGTTGCCAAGTAGCCGAAAACCACAGTCAGGCTCATGGGCAGCAATGCTGCATGAGGTATGAGCTTCAAATGCAGCTTGCCTTTGTACCTGGTGTGATGAGAGCTGGCTTGCATGCGTATGTTGGTATCCGCCGGTTGATTACGCTTAGTTTTTCAGCGCAGCAATGATATTCTTTTGCGCTTTTTCTACAGGCATATTGGTATTCCAGTAGGCCGTCAGGACATCGGTCAAGGCACCATTCTGGTCGGGCGTCAGATAAATTTCACCTATGCCGGCATGGCGGCTTTTATCTTTCATGATTTCCATCCCGGCTTTGGCACACAGATTCATTTGTGTCGCGTCTGCGTCATTGCGCACCGGGATGGAGCCTTTGAGTTTATTGAATTCAGTTTGCGGACCAGGAGCGACCATGATGCTGGCCAGCAGTTTTTGCGACTTGATGGTTTCAGCATTGCTGGTCTTGGGGAAAACAAAGACATCGCCCTGTATCAGATAAGGTGCTTTTGGCCCCAGGCCAGGCAAGCAGCCATATTCACGACCTGCCACTTGTTTGGCGGCGACGAACTCACCCATGACCCAGTCGCCCATGATTTGCATGCCCGCCTTGCCGTTGATGAGCAAGGCTGTAGTGTCATTCCAGTTGCGGCCCGGGGACGCGGTATCAATATAAGTATGCAGGCGCTTGAAACTTAGCAGTACTTTGCGAAATGCCTCAGAATTCATGGCGGCGGCATCACGGTCACGTATCACACTCAGGTAGAGCTCCTTGCCACCGACATTCGCCAGCATGGCCATGAAGACGATGGTTTCTTGCCAGGCCTGACCGCCGTGTGCCAATGGTATCAGACCGGCAGCCTTAAGTTTATCGAGAGCGGCGAACATCTCATCAGGCGTCGCTGGTTCCTTGTCTATGCCCGCTTTTTTGAAAGCTGCCTTGGAATACCATATCCAGGTCGGCATATGGATATTCACGGGCACGGCATAATAATGGCCCTTGATCTTGAGCACATTGCGTATGGGTTCGGGCAGGGTTTTGTCCCAGTTTTCTCTCGCGGCGACATCATCGACATTATTCAGCATGCCTTGTTCGACGACATCCTGGAATTGCCTGGAAATATTGAACTGCGCCGCCGTCGGCGGATTGCCACCGACCATGCGGTTGATAGCAACAGAACGGGCCTGGTCACCGCCAGCGATGGCGGTATCGGTCCAGATACCGCCCGCGGCACGATAAGCATCAGCAAATCTGGCAACGGCAGCAGATTCACCACCAGATGTCCACCAGTGCATGACTTCGGCTTTTTGTCCCCCAGCCTTCGCAGGTAAGGTCATGAATGCCAGACTGCCCAATAAGATGGACAGCGCCAGTTTATTCAGTTTGCGCATTTTGTCTCCGTGTTGACGGCATCCAGGCAGCAGTTCATCGCCTGCTTTTTTCTGGTTTTTCTTACTCTTCTTGTGATCAAATTCAGGTTAATTCCCATTATTTTCATGGCTACTTAGGTAGAGACAATAAAGTAGGCAATTAAGTAGACAATAAATTGGAAACGTTCCCATAAATCCAGGCAAAATATAACACCCTGTGTTTTCCAGTGTCAACACATAGTCATCATGGATCACAAATGTCAGATTCATACACGCAATTCCACATTGTTGCTTCATTGCCTCGTTCAGTGTTGCACCATTTTTTCCCGTAATTGCGCCACGATGAGGTCGACAAAGCTTCTGACCCTGGTGGAGGCATAGCGGCTCTCCCTGTGCACTACGTGGATAGGCAGGGGAACGGTTTCATATGTCTGCATGACGCGCTGCAATAAACCACTTTCAAAATGTCCATCCACCTGATAAGACAAGAGACGGCTGACACCCAGGCCCGCCAGACTGGCTTCTATGGCGGCATCATTGCTGCTGACTGTCAAACGTGGCTTGACCTTGACTGCCATATTCTGTCCTTCATGTGCGAAACGCCATTCCACCATGGGAGTGACGCCAGTGGCGGCAATGATACTGTGCTTGCCCAAATCGCTGGGGCTGGCGGGCACGCCATGTTCTTCCAGATAAGCGGGCGAAGCGCACAGGACGCGACGTATCTGCCCTACCCGTATGGCTTTCATGCTGGAGTCGGGCAGCTCACCTATGCGCACACCTACATCGACACCTTCTTCCAGCAAGTTCACGACACGGTCGAGGAACAGGGCAGACACGTCCATGCCGGGATAGCGTTGCAAATATTCAACGATGCTTGGCATGACAAACATTTTGCCAAACAGGACAGGGGCAGTCACCGTCAGGTGTCCGCGCGGTTCGGCATTAATACCGGCAGTTGCCTCATCTGCTGCCTCGACCTCAGCAATGATGCGACGTGCATCTTCCAGATAGCGTTGACCCGCCTCGGTCACCCTGACAAAACGGGTGCTGCGATTGAGTAACTTGACTCTGAGTCTGGCTTCCAGCGCTGCAATTGCACGCGTGACAGCTGGTGGCGACATGGCCAGACGACGGGAGGCAGCAGCAAAGCCCTCTTCTTCAGCAACGGCCACAAAGACGGTCATTAAATGCAGCTTATCCATAGGGCCTCGTATGATTATTCCGGGATTTACAATAATCAATTGTAAATGATGAGCATTCTTCACACAAACGATATAGCATAAATTAGAGTCTGGTCATCACCCCCAATGCTTGCAATTAAAACAGGAACAACAAACATGGATAAATCACAGGAAATAGCACGCCCACCTTTGCCCCCTTTCACACTGGAAACGGCGATACAAAAAGTGCGCATGGCAGAAGATGGCTGGAATAGTCGCGACCCGGATAAAGTAGTACTAGCCTATACCGTGGATACAATCTGGCGCAATCGTCATGAGTTTCCGCAGGGACGTGAGCAAGTCAGGGAGTTTTTGCAGCGCAAATGGGCGGCGGAACGTGAATACCGTCTCATCAAGGAAATCTGGGCATACAGCGAGCATCGCATCGCCGTGCGCTTTGCCTATGAGAGTTGCGATCATGAAGGTAACTGGACGCGTTCTTATGGCAATGAGAACTGGGAATTTGCTGAGAATGGTCTCATGTATAAACGTTTTGCCAGCATCAATGATCTGCGCATCAGCGCAGATCAGCGCCTGTTCCACTGGCCCCAGGGTCGCAGGCCAGATGATCACCCCGGGCTCAGCGCCCTTGGTTTGTAAGTTAAACCAAGATCGAGTCCGAACAGCGGCCGCAGGAAAAACACCCGGCGTATGATCTCGTAACTGAGGAAGCAGGTCGCTGCTGTCAGGGCAACCAGCAAGATACCTTCTGGCAGGGCAGGCAAGGCCAGCGGCTTCATGCTATGTGCCATGATGACGATATAAGTCTGATGCAGGATATACACAGGAAACACTGCCTGCGTCAGATAGCGCCTTGCCGGGCTGTCAAAGTTCAGATACTGCTTCGCATAACCACAGGCTGCAATAATCGCTGCCCAGGCCATGCAAACCCATACGCCGCGCTGGAGCATGATGAACCACTGTGGTGTTGCGTCATACTCAAAACTGAAATAAACAATCAGAAACAACCAGCCACATGCGGCTATCCTGAGTGCAAGCCAGCGTATGCTGGCAAGCTCTTGCCAGAACGTCTGGGAATTGGCGATCAAGGCACCGAATGCAAAGATGAACAAGTAGCAGGCATGGTTATACCAGTCAGCCACCAGGCCATTATTCGGTGGGTAAGAACTGAACAAACCCATACGTACCAGCGCCAGATAAGCAACAGGCAAGACCAGGATGCGCCAGCCCTTCATCTTTTCTTGCAGCCAGTTACGCGCAGCCTGGAACCATGCCGGTTTGAAAGCCAGCCAGAACCACAGCAGCACACTATATACCCACAAATAAGCCACGAACCACAGGTGATTCCAGGTAGGCAGGTCCAGTACATTACCCCCTATCTTGAAGCCGCGATGGTGATGCAGGTAGAGCTGCATGAATTCACCATAACTGCCGGCATAGGCCAGTTTTTCCACCACTTCCAGATACGCCTGTGGTGGCACCACGACGAACATGCCAAAGATCAGCGGCAATAAAAGGCGCAGGCTGCGGCTGCGCAGGAATTTGCCAGTGGCGATTTTCTCCAGCATGAAGGCAGATGCCACGCCAGAGATGAAAAACAGCAGGCTCAAACGCCAGGGACTGGTCAGCATCATCAGCGGCTGTATTGCGCTGCTGGCATGCGGGCTCTTGACATGCCAGCCCCACTCCACATAGTACATGCCTACGTGATACAAAATCAGCAGGAAGAAGGCAATGATCCTGACCCAGTCGAGAAAATATAAACGCTGGGAAGGCAAACCTGGCATTGCAATGCTTGAATTTGACATGGTTCTTTTTTCTGTCATTGATGAACACAGACGCGATACTAAAAGCATGGTCAAATTCACACCAGAAAAATGTGGCGGACTGGATGTGGGAAGGGGTGAAATGGAAAACCCAACAGCCTCTTAGCTGGCAAGCGCCTGCACCACCTCATCCCTGTGCTGACGGCTGCATGGCAGGCGCAGGCCATCTTGCAGCAGCAGTTCAGCATCGCCCTTTTGCGCTGGCAATACCTGGGTAATCTGGTCCAGACTGACGATATGGCTGCGGTGGCAACGCACAAAGCCCTGCCCCAGCCTCTCCTGCAAACCCGACAAGGTCTGGCGCATCATATGTTGCTGTTGGCGGGTAAAGATCAGCACATAATTATCAGCAGCTTCCAGTCGTATGATGTCGGCCAGTTTAATGACGGTGACGCGGCCTTTTTCATTCAAGAGCAAATGTTGTTCTGACTGGATTTTTTTCGCACTCATCCGGCGCTCACTCACTCTTTGCAGGGCGCGCAGAAACCTCGCTTCATCATAAGGCTTGAGCAGATAGTCTATCGCATTCGCATCAAAAGCCTGCAGGGCGAACTGGTCATAGGCAGTGGCAAAAACAATCAATGGCACAGGCGCTGTCAGTTGACTGGCGACGGTGATGCCGTCCATCTCCGGCATTTGTATATCAAGAAAGACCAGATCAGGCTGCTGCTTTTGTATGCAGTCCAGCGCCTCTTTGCCGTCCCTGGCTTCCAACACGATGGCATCCGCCACATGCTCGGCTACCAGACGTCTGAGCTTGTCCCTGGCATAGGCTTCATCATCGACGATGAGAATTTTCATCTGGCTACGCTCCCAGTATCAAGGGGCAGGCGCAGCTCGGTGATTACGCCAGATGGTGTCAAATCGCGCAATTGCAGGCTGGCTTTGTCCTGATACAAGACTTGCAGGCGCTGACGCAAATTGCTGATGCCTACACCTGAACCTTGGCCGTTCTCCTGCAAATGGCCGGCGTCATCCTCGATGCGCAGGATGACTTGCCCTGTCTCTCTGTATGCACTGATCTTTATGTGGGTAAGCTGGCTGCGTTTTTCCACAGTATGCTTGAAACTGTTTTCCAGTATGGTTTGCAGGCTCATGACGGGTACTTTACAGGCCAGCACTTCGTCAGCAATGTCCCAGTTGATCTCTACCCTGTCAATAAAGCGCAGGCTCATCAACTTTGCATAGGCCTGCAGCAGTTTCAATTCATCTGCGAGGCTGGTTTCGCTATGCTTGCCCAGGTCCATGCTGGCGCGCAAGAGTGTGGCGATCTGGCTCAGCGCGCTGTCGGCCAGCTTGACGTCGGTGTACATCAGCGATGAAATGGTATTGAGCACATTGAACAGGAAATGCGGCTGCATCTGTTGCGTCAGCCTGTGCAATTGTGCATTGCGTAACAGGGCCTGGGATTTTTCTGCATTCTCTTTTTCTTCGAGCAAAGAAGCATAGGCTTGCAGGCCAAAAATCACGACATAGAACATGCCAAAGAACAGGAATATCTTGCTGCATTCATAAAAGTAGACCTTGATCCAGCCATCATGCTGATAGCGCAAGCCCAGCATCGCGTACAATGCATGGCGCAAACCATACACAGCGACGACAAATGCTGTACTCAGCAAAGGCAGGGGTAATATTTGCTGCCAAAACCATTTGGCCGGTGTCTGCAATAAACGCCTGTCGGTCAGCCTGCGCCTTTGCAGCAAGAGCAGCAGTGTACCGACGAGGGCAGAAGAACTTTCCCAGAATATGGGTTCCCAGATATGCTGGCCGCCACCTTTCAAATGGTCTTGCACGGCCACGGTGATCATTAATATCCAGAATAAAAACCAGCCTGCCAGTACCGGTTTTTTGATTTTCACCCAATACGACTTTTCTTCCATCGTCAGGTCACCAGATTGCTGGTGCCCAGCCATTTTCCGCTGGTGCTCAAGTCCCGCGTCAGCTCCAGCACCAGTTTTTCGACTGCCATGGCAGCATTCGTCAAGGGTATATTCCTGGAGGCGCACAAGGTCACGGTACGCGATAGCTGCACATCGCTGATGGGACAGGCGCGCATTTCGCCACGCTCAATTTCTGCCAGCATGGGTGAGACCGGTAAGATGGTGGCCCCCATATCTGCCAGCAGGGCCGACTTCAAGATCGCGATGGAGGTGATGTCGATGACATTCTCTATGCGCTTGCCCTCTTGCCGGACCACTTGTTCTATGCGTGGCCGCACACCATGTTGTATGCTGGGCAGGATCAGGGTGGCCTGCAAGGCCTGGGCCAGGGTAATCGATTTGCGCTTGCAGGCAAACTGCGAATCCGTGCGTGTGATATACATCATTTCTTCTTCTACCAGTGGCTTAGTGGCGAAGCCGCCCAACTGACCATCATCAAACAGGATGGCCAGATTCAAACGACCTGAGCGCAATTGTTCAGTCAGGTTGCCGGTCAATTCTTCTGTCAGTTGAAACACGATGTCGGGGTAGGCGCTACGCACGGCTTTCAATAAAGGAAAGGCCAGCGCGCCCGAAGCACTTTGCGGTATCCCCAGCGCCACCGTGCCGCTGGGTTTGTCGGTCGATTGAGCGACGGCCGATTTCGCATCGCTGACCTGCTTTAAAATCGCCAGCGCATGTTCATAGAATATTTTGCCAGCATCTGTGGCTTGCATACCCTGCGCTGACCTGTGCAACAGCATCGCGCCCAGTTCTTCTTCGAGTTGCTGCAATTGCTGGGTCAGGGCCGGTTGCACGATATGCAGCACGCGCGCCGCGCGCGACAGCGAGCCGTGGTCAACGATAGCAACAAAATAACGTAGCTGGCGCAATTCCATGTTTTATTCCACAGGCTTGATAGCCCGTCTTTCTATTGAGGACGACAGTATCAGGGAAGTCGAGGTCACACCGCAACGTGCAAGGCTGGTAATCACCCGCTCCAGTTCACGTACCGAAGGTGCGACCACTTTGACGATCACACAATCTTCCCCGGTAATGGCATGGCATTCAACTACTTCAGGCACTTGTTCGGCGATTTTCAATACCGGCGTGTCGGTTGCACGGCTGGCAATGCGGACAAAGGCGGTGATGCCATAGCCCAGAGCTTCAGGATCGACCCTGGCATGATAGCCGGTGATGACATTGGCCGCTTCCATGCGCTTGACTCTTTCGGTCACAGCTGGCTGGCTGAGATGTATACGTCGGCCTATCTCGGCCATGGTGACCCTGGCATCGGCCTGCAAGATCTCAAGGATTTTGCCATCCATCATATCCAATTCTATCTTCATGGAAAAATCCTGTTTTTTCGTTGAGATTAAAAGAAATGTACCTGATTTACCTTTGATTATCCATTCAAAAATCGATCTCACTAACATACACTGATTGCCTGAATTTAATCTATGCCTCTCCTGCCATGCGCCATCTGCCACGCCAAGTCCTGTTCGCCCTGCTCACCGTCTATATAGTCTGGGGTTCCACTTACTTTGCCATACAGGTGGCCTTGAAGGCTTTCCCGCCTTTCATGATGATAGGTACGCGCTTTCTGGTGGCAGGGGCTATCCTGTATGCTTGGCAAAAATGGCGTGGTGCCCCCAACCCGACTTTGCGTGAATGGCGTGATGGCGGCATCGTCGGCATTTTGATGCTGGGTGGCGGCACTGGTTTGACCGCGGTGGCGCAGCAATATGTGTCGTCTGGACTGACTGCAGTCTTCATTGCCTGCTCACCCATGATTTTGTCTGGTTTGTCCGGCCTGTTTGGTGACTGGCCCAAGCGCCGAGAATGGACGGGCATACTCTGCGGCTTTGCCGGTGCCCTGTTGCTGGCATCTGACGGGCAATTCTCGGCGCAGCCTTTAGGCATATTGTTCTTGCTGGGCGCAATACTATGCTGGGACGTAGGTTCGATTTTGTCGCAAAAGAAACTCAAGATGGCTGCAGGCGGCATGGGCTTTGCGAGTGAAATGCTGGTCGGCGGCCTGTTCCTGTTCATCATCAGCCTGTGCAAGGGTGAGCAACTGACAGGTGAAGTCACTATTAATGCAGTGGCGGCCTGGGCTTACCTGGTAGTCGCCGGTTCGCTGCTGGCATTCACGGCCTATATGTATCTGCTATCCAAAGTGCCGGCTGGCTTGGCTGCCAGCTATGCCTATGTCAATCCCGTCATTGCGGTTGCCCTGGGTGTGGTGTTTGGTGGTGAACATTTATCCATGCGCGAAATGCTGGCCATGAGCATCATTCTGGGTAGTGTCATCATGATGACCAATGCGCATAAGAAGAACAAGGAGCAGGCTGGCAGTTGAGTACCGGCAACAGTTTGCATTCTCTGATTAAAAAAATTCAGCAGTATCGTTGGAAACTTCGGTATGCAAATCACCGCTCGATACCAGGGCCTCATAATAACAAGTGCGATTGCGGCCACTGGTCTTGGCAAAATACAGGGCCTGGTCAGCCCGGCCTACTATGGCGACGGCGGGTTCGAACGGATCTATACGGGCATAACCTATGCTGATGGTCACCGTCCCTACCTGCGGGAAATGATGTTGCTCCACATTCTGACGGAAACGCTCAAAAATGCTTTGTGCATCTTCTTGCGAAGTGGAGCGTAGCAAGATCACGAACTCTTCTCCGCCAAAACGGAATAGCCGGTCAGAAGGGCGGAAAGAACTGCGCAAGAGATTAGCGATCAGGATCAGGACTTCATCACCATACAAATGACCAAACTGGTCATTCACGCGCTTGAAGTGGTCAATATCCAATACAGCCAGCCAGTGCTGGCGCTCAGGCTCATGGCTGCGGCGCTCTTCTTCTTCGCGCTCTGCTTCGGTACTGGCTTGTTGTTGCAAGGCACTGCTACGCAAGACCTTGGAAAAATTATCATCAAAAGTCTTGCGATTGAGCAAACCCGTCAACGAGTCGCGCTCACTATAATCAAGCAGGTTCTGGAAGTTGCGGTAGACAATCAGCATGCCGCTAACAACTTCCATCGTGGTCGTGGTGTAATTGGCTGGCTTGTAGATTTCCAGGCAAGTGTGCAACTTGTCATTGATCCAGATGGGTAGCCAGATAATTTTGCCGCCCTCTATGGAATGCTCTATGACCTGTTGCTGCAGTGCGATGCCCTCTTTTAACTCAGGATACTGTTCCAGGGAGTCGCTCGATGAGGGTGCCGTCTGCGATTCGTCGTTGATAGCGACATTCCCATCCTGAATGCTGATATGCGCTTTGATGAAGACTTGCTGGCCGATGGAAACCACGTCGAGTACCCGCGCCGACTCTGCGTTGGTCAATTGACGCAGCGCAGTAATTACTGAAATATTCAGTAAATCATGATCGCGATGCCCGGTAATTTCTACCAGGTGTTTAATGATTGATTCCATGCCCCGTATTCCTGCATCTTCCTGCCGATACCAGCCGATCCCTGCATAAATTACCAGTACGAACTCGCCAACAATAAACTACACAAGCAATAGCATCCCAGAATACGCAAATTGCCCTTATACAATAGTATAACAAACAGGGCTGGCTTTACCTGATATTCTACAAACAATTCCTGCGCAAGCAGGTTTTAGGCAAGATGCACTAAATATCCACAGTAAATCCCTGGTAAATCAGGCCAGACTTTCTGTCTGGCGCAGAACTACAGTAATATAACAAGAGATCATTTCAACCACTTTTCTGGCAGGGTGAAACATGCATCGTCCATTATTGAAATTCTTCGCGCTGGCACTGACTGGCATGAGCGCCGCACTGATGTTAGCCAGTACGGCGCAGGCCAATGCCGTGATCCAGGTGACCGATAGCAGCGGCCAACCCGTCCAGGATGCGGTAGTGTATGCAGAGCTGGCCAGCGGGCCACAGTTGACCAAGGCAGCCACTGCGGAAATCCAGCAAAAAGACAAAAAATTCATGCCTTTTGTGACAGCCGTGCAAACCGGTACCTCGATTTCCTTTCCCAACAATGATACGGTCAGGCATCATGCCTATTCATTTTCTCCGGCCAAGCCCTTTGAGTTGAAGCTGTATTCTGGCAAACCGGCGGCCCCCATCATTTTCGACAAAGCTGGGACCGTGGTGGTCGGCTGCAATATCCATGACCAGATGGTGGCGTACATACACATTGTTGATACCCCCTATTTTGCCAAGACGGATGCTGCTGGCAACGCCCGCTTGCCAGCCATGCCTGCTGGCAAATACATCTTGAAAACCTGGCACCCCAAGCAAGCACCCAGTGCAGCCATACCCGAACAAAATCTGCAAATTGACAACAATACTGTCAATGTGAATATAAAATTGAATTACAAAGCAGGATAAACAAAAACATTTTCTTCACGTCCATTTCAAGGAAAGTTCATGCGTTTGCATAGTCTGGAAAGCCGTGTTGTTACTCTCTTCATCGGTTTGCTGTTGAGTGTGCAACTTGCGGCTTTTTTTGCCATTGGGAATGCCATAGACAGGAACGCACGTCAGGCGGTTGAAGCCAGCTTGAAAATCAATGAAAGAGTATTTGAAAAGGTGCTCGATCAAAACGCCCAGAAATTCCTGCAAAGCGTGACCGTACTGGGGCGTGAATACGGTTTTATACAAGCCATTGCAAGCAAGGATGTAGCCACCATCATATCCACCTTGTCCAACCACGGTGACAGGATAGGCTCGGATTTAGCCATACTCACAGAATTGGATGGAAAAATCAGCCTGTCCACCAATGCCAACCTGCAAGATTTGCGCAAGGGTAGTTTGCAACAGACAGTCAGTGCACTCATCACTGCGGCAGAAAAAACCGGCAGCGCCTCTGGTAGCGCCATTGTCGATGGCAGGCCCTATCAATTCCTCGTTGCCCCAGTCCAGGCTCCGGTCACCATCGCCTGGATAGTCATGGGTATACCTATAGGTAAAAACCTGGTCAATGAAATGCGGGACCAGTCGTATATGCAAATCAGCTTGCTGACTTCCGATCAAGCTGCCAACTGGAAAACCAATGTCTCCACCCTTAGCGACGAGCATGCACAAAAACTGGCTAAACTCATGCCACCGGCCAGCCAGCAAGTCAAGGCCATGCCCTTGCAAATAGATGAAGACCAATACAGCGCCCACATCATTCCACTGGCACATAATGCGCAGTACAACACCATCGCCGTACTGCAATTATCCATCAGCGAAGCGGTGGCACCGTATAAGGAATTGCAGAGAAATCTGCTGATACTGACTGTGCTTGGTGCTATCGTCGCCAGTATCATTAGCGCAATTACTGCACGTCGCATCACTGGTCCAGTGCGACAACTGGCAGAAACAGCGCGCAGCCTGGGTGCCGGTGATTACACTGCCACCATCGATGTCAAGCAAAAAGATGAAATCGGCGATCTGGCGCGCACCTTTATGACCATGCGTGACGGCATCGCCCAGCGTGAAAAAGAAATCAGCCGTCTGGCTTACTGGGACACCCTGACCAATTTACCGAACCGCGCCCTGTTCACCGATATGCTGGAAGAAGCCATCGCCAGTGCCCGTTCTTATGAAAAATCCTGCTTTGTCCTGATGATGGACCTGGACCGTTTCAAGCATGTCAATGATGTCATGGGCCATCGCTTCGGTGACATCCTGCTGAATCAGGTCGCCATACGTCTGTCTGCGGAACTCGGTACTGGTGGTACCAAACCGGCCCGTCTGGGTGGCGATGAATTCGCCATACTCTTGCCGAATAGCTCAAAAGAAAATGCACTTGACCTGGCCAACCGCATCTTGCGTTCACTGGAAAAACCGATCTCCATAGAAGACCAGACTGTAGACTTGGGGGCAGGCATAGGCATAGCCGGTTTCCCGGAACATGCCAGCGATGCCCAGAGCTTGCTGAGCCGTGTCGAAGTCGCCATGTATGCAGCCAAACAAGGCAATAGCGGTGCCGTCATCTACTCACCTGATATTGATAAATCCAGCCAGCAAAGCCTGTCATTACTCAGCGAGCTAAGGGCAGCACTGGAGCAACAAGCTTTCCGTCTGTATGTGCAACCCAAGGTGGGGCTGGATCATGGACAGGTCATCGCCGTCGAAGCCCTGGTACGCTGGATACACCCGGAACGTGGCTTTATTTTCCCCGATCAATTCATTCCTTTTGCTGAACAAACCGGCTTTATTCGCCAGCTAACTCATTGGGTCATGAATGAAGCGGCGCGTGTCTGCCATGTCTGGCAACAACAGGGCATACACTTGAAGATTTCAGTAAATATTTCCACCCGCGATTTACTGGACCAGGACTTGCCTGGCAAGTTTGCCCAGATACTGCAAAACAACGAAGTGCAGCCTGCCTCATTTTGCCTGGAGATCACTGAGAGTGCCATCATGGATGACCCGGTCCGGGCTTTCCAGACTCTTGATCGCCTGCATGCCATGGGCCTGGAATTATCGATAGATGATTTTGGAACCGGCTATTCTTCACTGGCTTACCTGAAACGCCTGCCTGTCCATGAACTGAAAATCGACAAGTCTTTTGTGCTAAAAATGGAAACAGATATCGACGATACCAAGATCGTCAAATCCACCATAGACCTTGGCCACAATATGGGCTTGCGTGTCGTCGCTGAAGGGGTGGAAAACCTGGAAGTCATGCAACTGCTGAAAGAACTGGGCTGCGACCAGGCCCAGGGCTATTACATCAGCAAACCCATGCCTTCAGCCGATCTGCCATCCTGGCTACTCAAATGGAAAGAACAGCATACACAGGCTTGAAGATGCAGCTCAGGCCAGGTGGACAAACTGGCTGGATTTGCGGTCACGCTTGCGGTTATACATGCGGCTATCGGCTATCTTGATGAGACGGACATAGTCGCTACCATCTTCAGGGAAGCTGGCCCAGCCCACAGAAACACCGACGCTGACCACGATATCGTCGAGGGAAATCGGCTGCTCAACGACGCTGCAGATTTTTTCCACCATATTATTGATGTCTATGGAATTCTTGGTATCTTTTAAAAGCAGCACGAATTCATCACCACCGTAGCGCGCCACCTCGTCCGTCTCGCGTATGGCAGAACGCAGGCGGGCAGCAATAATCACCAGTGCCTTGTCACCCGCATCGTGGCCGTGATTATCATTGATGTATTTAAAACGATCCAGATCAATAAAAAGTAAGGTGAATCCTTCACTGGAACCGGGATTTTCCAATGCCATTTTTTGCAGATAATTGATCTGGGCAAACAGGGATTCACGGTTTGCCACCTGGGTCAGCTTGTCATAACGCAGCTTGTTTTCCATCTCGACAAAGGTCTGGGCCAGCATGCCTATCTCGTCGGTACGGCGGATTTGCAGGCTGGGCATGGGTTCGCCATTACCAAATTTTTCAGCAGCTGAAGTCAGCTTGCGCACATCGCGTATGACACGCTCAACGATGGTCAGGCCTATGGTCAGGGCAAAGATGACACAAGCCAAGGCAATCACCATGCTTTGCATAAAGCCCTGGTTAATGCTGCTCATGAAATCGGCTCGCGGTACAGCCACCACGGTCAGCCAGTTGAGTCCCTGCTTATTGCCCAAAGGTGAAATCGCCACATCGATAGTGCCATTGCTGAGTTCCATCGATTGTGTCTGGGTAGCTGGCAATTTCAAGTTCGCTACTTTTTGGAATGTTTCACTGATCAGGGGCGTCTTCATGTCGATGGCACGCATGCGTTCTGGCGTGCCATTGACTGTGCGCTCTGGTAATTCCTGGCCAGAAGTCGCAACGATATAGCCATCAGCGTCAACGATGTAGGCGACGCTGTTTTTACTGATTTCGAGTTTGCGCAAGAAGTTTGAGAGTTCTTTCAGCGTCAGATCGGTGGCCATGACGCCGGCAAATTCGTGGTCCTTTTGATAAACGGCCTTGGCCAGCGTAATCGTGGGAAAGTGGAAAGAAAAATTATTATAAATTTTTGACCATACCGGTCTTTCCGAATTTTGCGCTATCTTGTACCAGGGACGCAGGCGCGGATCAAAATCATCACTGCGCAAGACATTGGAACGATCGCCGACATGATTGACGCGAAACACCGTGCGCTTGTCACTGTCAGGCTCGCGCCAGAATAGTTGCACCATTTCCCTGGATATTCTATAGACGCCGACAAAACGCCCGTCGCTGCCGCCGAAATAGACATAATTATTCACATCCATGAACAAGCCACTGGCAGACCAGAACTTCTCTTCCAGTGCCCTCATGTCAGAAGAAAAACTTTGCTCCCTGGGTAAATTGGCCGGGCTGGGTGCGACTGACTCCAGTGCAATCAGGGCACCGTCCAAATGTTTTTCAGTCGCATGATTGATACGGTTGACCATATCGATCAGGATGCGCTGGGTCAGCGTATAGACGGCATCCGTCCCGGCCTTCATGGAGACCCAACCTATGGCAGCAGACACACCTATCACCAGCACGATAATCGGTATCACCAATTCTCGACGCAAAGACGAACGACTCATACTTGGGCTCTGAAAAAGCTATTAGTAATTTTGTTTGCGATTCCACTCTTACTCCCTCGAACCAGCTTGAATCCAGGTGGCTTTCTCGCCTGGATCCATCCAATTATTAATGCCCGAAGGAAAATCAGGGACTTAGTATATACCGTTAAAAATTGTTAAAACCAACTTATGCCGCAACACAGACATTAAATCTTGCGTATTGTGGTAATGAAACTCATCAAAACTCATTTCATTCGACGGCCCTGGGTGGATTTTAATTAAAACAAGATACTAACCATAGCTTAGCTTTTCATCCATTTCTTTTATTATTTGAATCGCTTACGCTGAAGAAAATTTCTTTTCGGCAAACAATATATGATGGATTTATACGCCACAGATCGTGAAGTTAGGCAGTTAGAGCAAGATTTGACCGACTTGGTGGCAGTAGGGCATCTTGACGATTTGCTTGCACTGGCCTGGCATTTGCGCCAGCGCGATAGCAGTAAAGCGCTAGCGCTGTGTGAGCAAATCAGTAGTTTGCTGAATAACTCAAGCCGGACCGACACCGACAAGGCCCTGGTTTACTTGCGACTGCAATTGATACGGGCGGAAGAAAAATGGTTGCATGCCGATCTGGAAGGTGCTGCCGCCATCGTACAAGCCATACTCAGGCACCCTGATGTTCATCTTGATCCCGCCAGCCTGAGCGACGCTCACCGCATGCTGGGCTTTGTGTTTTCTGACCAGGGAAAACATGTGGAATGCGATATAGAAATGGCGATTTCCATCGATGAAGCCAGCAAGGCCGATGATATCTTGCGCAAGCGATGCACGGCTGCAGCACTGGCAAGGGTAGCTGTCTTGCGCGATGATAAATTAGCAAAATCTTATTTTGACCGCTATTTTGAATCCCGCAACCCACCCAAGGAGATTCATCCTGGCCTGGCAGCCTTGATGAATGACTTCCTGGGCTTGCATGCAGGCCTGAATGGGAAGCTGGATGAGTCAGTGCTGTTTTTAAGCAAGGCTTATGAGCAATGCCTGGAATCTGGCCAGATACGCCGCGCCATCCTGACCGCCTCCAACATAGGCTACAACTATAGCAATGCGAATGATTTTGAATCGGCGTTGGAATGGTTGCAAAAGGCACTAAAGCTCGCCAAGCCTACTGGCTGGTCACCCAGCATAGGCAATTGCCTCATGCAAATCGGCGATACCTTGCGCAAGATGGGTTCGCTCGATGCTGCCGAACATATGCTGCATGAGGCCCTGGAGCAATTGGCCAAACTGACTAATTCGCGCAATTATGCGCTGACCATCAGCGTGCTCGCCGATGTGGCGCTGGACCGACGTGATTACCACCTGGCCTTGAATTTATTTACCCAACTGGCCATGCTGCCAGGTGCACAAGAGCAAGCCGATTTGCAGGAAACAGCCAGCCTGGGACAAGCCAGGGCTCAGGCCAAACTCAAATCTCCAGTGCGTGAATCTGGTGCCAGCAAAGCCGCGGTACTTGTAGCAAAGCGTTAATTCGTCTTGTGCAAGCGATACCAAGCTTGTATAAATAAATCTTGCATACGTTCAAGGCCAGCAAGATGCTGGTTAATTCTTATCAGCCGCGACGATTTATATCATGCCGCCTCTAAAACAAGCCTTAATATCCAGCCTGCCCCTGCTCTTTGCAACACTGGCTGGCACCAGCTTTGCCCAGGGCTTGCCTGTGCCGGACAAGGGCAAGCTGTTGGCGACTGGAGCTGTCATACAACTGGAAGGGGCAGGAGGTGGTGGCTTGACGCCATGGGCCACCATTACTGGTTATGGTACTGAAGACAGCTATGGCGTGAATGCCCATATTACCCAGGTCAGTACCCAGGATTATCGTTTGCACACGGCTGGAGTGGCTGTGGGTATCGCAGACAGACTGGAAATGTCGCTGGCGACACAAAAATTCACTGCTAGCCTGGCACCTCTGGACAAGCTGGAATTACAACAGGATATCGTCGGCATCAAGCTCAAAATTGCTGGTGATCTGGTCACCGATCAGGATAGCTGGCAACCCCAGGTCGCCATCGGTGCCATGTATAAGCGCAACCATGCCGTCAAGGGACTGGAGGGGCTGGGCATCACCAGTGTCAAGCAACTGGGTGCAAAGAACGATAGTGGCGTGGACTATTATGTATCGGCAACCAAACTGATACTGGAGCACAGCCTGCTGCTCAATGGCACTTTGCGTTTCAGCAAAGCCAACCAGATGGGCTTGCTGGGTTTTGGTGGTGACCAGCGGAATCACTATCAGTTCTTGCCGGAGGTTTCTGTAGGCTATCTGATCAACCGCAAACTTGTGGCTGGCTTGGAGTATCGTAGCAAGCCGCGGAATTTGGCAGTCGACAATGAAAAAGCTTATTATGATGCCTTCCTGGCCTGGTTCCCCAGCAAATCTGTCTCACTGACACTGGCTTATGCCAATCTGGGTGACATCACCGTCTTCAATCCCAAAAACCAGCGTGGTTGGTATTTGTCACTGCAAACCGGCAATTGAGGATAAGCCCATGAAGATCTTTCAAGCTGGCACCGCTGCATCGCTTCTGTTGGCTCTGTTGATGCTCACTTCCCCGACCCATGCTGAGGCGCCGCAAACCCTGTACCAGGCCCTGGGAAGTGAAAGTGGCATCAGCCAGATCGTTGATGAAACCCTCGTCATCGTCCTCCAGGATAAGCGTATCAAGGCCGCATTCAAGGACACCAATATGCCCAGGCTGGCGCAATTACTGAAAGAGCAATTTTGTGTCATCAGCGCCGGAACTTGCAAATACAGTGGCGATGACATGAAAACCGTGCACCAGGGCCTGGGCATCAAGGCAGCACAATTTTATGCACTGGCAGAAGATGTACAAATCGCCATGGATAAACTGGCCATTCCATCCACCACGCAAAACCGCCTGATGGCTTTGTTGGCACCGATGAAACGCGATATCGTTTCCCCTAAAACTCAGCCCTGATATGTTTTCCTATTTTTTGCAATAAATCTGAATCTGATTTTCATTAACCTGCGTACAAACAGCAGACACACGTTTTCCGTGCGAAATTGCCGTTTGATCAAAAGGAGATATGATGCAAATGAATAAAAAAATCCTTGCCCTGGCCCTGATGGCTGGCAGCGCAGCCTGCATGCAGGCCAGCCAGGCCCAGGAGATGCTGAAACCCGATATGGGCAAACTGACAGCCACGGGTGGTGTCAGTCAGCTCGAAGGTGCCGGTGGTGGTGGTTTGACACCCTGGGCCCTGATCACCGGCTATGGCACCCGTGACAGCTACGGTGCCAATGCGCACTACACACAAGTCAATACCCAGGATTACAGCCTGAAAACCTATGGTGTCGCCGTCGGTATTGCTGACAGTGTGGAGTTGTCGCTGGCCAGCCAGGAATTTACCGGTTCGCTCGCCCCCCTGAATGCCTTGAATATCAAGCAGGATATTTTTGGTGTCAAAGTCAAGGTCGCCGGTGATGCCGTGTACGACCAGGGTAGCTGGATGCCACAAATTGCGGTTGGCGCCATGTACAAGCGCAATAAGGGCATAGGTGGGCTGGGTGCACTGGGCGTGACGAATGTCAAGCAACTGGGCGCCAAAGATGATACCGGGGTTGACTACTATGTCTCGGCCACCAAAATCCTGCTGGAACAAAGCCTGCTCTTGAACGGCACCCTGCGCATGACCAAGGCTAACCAGATGGGTATTCTGGGTTTTGGCGGCGACAAGAAGGATAGCTACAGACCCATGCTGGAAACCTCGGTCGCTTATCTGCTCAACCGCAAGCTGGCCGTCGGTGCGGAATATCGCATGAAGCCGCGCAATCTGAGCGTCGATAATGAAAAAGACTACTACGATGTCTTTGTCGCCTGGTTCCCTAGCAAAAATCTGTCTGTCACGGCGGCCTATGCAACCCTGGGCGATATCACTATCTTCAATCCCAAAAATCAGCGTGGCTGGTACTTGTCCCTGCAAGCCGGATTCTGAGCCACCATAGACAGCTACAAATTATAGAAAGATCACATCATGAATACTATGCTTTCCCGTATAAGTAAAATCACTATCAGCCTTTTCTTGCTTGCCAGCTTGTCTGCCCATGCACAAAGTAGCAATGACGCACTGTATCAAAGCCTGGGGGGTAAAACCGGCATCAGCACTTTCGTCAATTCCTTTGTCAGCATCGTGCTGGAAGATGTGCGTATCAACAAGGCATTCAAGGATACCGATACTGAAAGACTGGCCAGCTTGCTGACCGAACAATTTTGTGAACTCAGCGGCGGTCCGTGCAAATACAGTGGCCGCAGCATGGATGAAGTACACAAGGATATGCAGGTGACAAATGCCCATTTCAACGCATTGGCAGAAGACTTGCAAATCGCCATGGAAAAGCATGATGTACCGTCATCAATACAAAACAAGCTGATCGCCAAGCTGGCTCCCATGCAGCGGCCTATCGTCACCAAGTAAGTAAAAATTCAACAAATTCGCGACAGACTGGATAAAAAATGAAGCCATTATTTCTGCAAGCATTTCGCCTGGTGCTGCCCCTGGTCATGGGAGTCGTCGCCAACCTGCCCCTGCTGGCACATGCAGCCAAGCTGAATTTCCAGGCTGTCGATAAAAATGGCAATGCCATGGCTGATGTGGTGGTGTATGCGACACCGATAGGCATGCCCTTGCCAGCCTCAGAGAAAACCGAAGCCACCATAGCGCAAGCTGACATGCAATTTTCACCTTATGTCACTGCCATACGTACAGGATCACTAGTCAAATTCCCTAACTATGACAAGATGGAACATCATGTGAAGTCCTTCTCGGCCATCAAGGAGTTTGAAATCAAGACTTATGAACGCGGCGTCGTGCCACCGCCTGTGATTTTCGACAAGCCCGGCATCGTCATCGTTTACTGCCTCTTGCATAACTGGATGCGGGCCTATGTAATGGTGCTGGACACACCCTATTTCGTCAAGACTGACCAAAACGGCGCGGCCATACTTGATCATCTTCCAGACGGTAATTATGAAATCAAGGCCTGGCATCCCAACCTTGGCAGTATCAAACCAGCATTGAGCCAGACTGTCAAAGTGAATGAGCAGTCAGCGCCTGTCAAATGGCAATTTGATTTTGTGCCGGTGCCAAGAAAATCAAAATCCGCTGCTTATTGAGTAAAAAAATATAGCCGGGCGCGAATGCCCGGCTATATTCCAACTACACTTTGCTCAGATTATCTAGCCATGTCGCAAACTCTTTATCCATGCTGGTGCCCCAGGACCTGACCAGGGATTGATAACGTGGATAATCACCACTGCGGGTAAACACCAGCATCTTTTCTATCTCGGCCCTGTGCTGTTCCATCATGAAGCGCACTGCCAGATAGCCCCAGCTATATATCCTGACCGTGCCATTATTGTTTTCATAGCCAGTGTCAAATAACTGGCTCAGTGCATAAGTCTTTTCAGCAGCCACCTTGATGGCAGCCGGATTATCCTTACCCCTGGAAACATATTCTGCAATACCTTCCGTCCACCACACCAGGTAAGGTGTCAGCGGCGCAGGCTTGGCACAGTTTTCTGGTGGTGCGTGCGAATCATGCAGGTTGGCACAAAAATCGCCATACAGGTTGAAACGGCCGTCAAGGTAATGCACATACTCATGGCCCAGGTTGAGGACGCTGCCATCTTTTTTCTGATTGGCGACAAATTCAGCCTGATTGCCCGGACGCTCAGGATAGCCTTCCAGATACATGCCCCCATTATTGGTAGGCATATCAAAATGCTGGGTCGCATACTTCTGGAAGTCTTCTTTGGACTGGTAGATATTTGCCCTCAGACTGGTGTTGTGATCATCTTTGACTGGCTTGCCCCTGGTCGAAAACATGTCGTGGAATTGCTGCTCCAGCGCTCCCAGCATCTGGCAAGACTTGCTTTCATCTTCTGGCGTCAGAGCTTGCGAGCGCAGGCTCAGAGTCGGACTGCACTGATGCAGATGTGTCAGTACCTTTTGAATTTGTTGCTCACGCTCAAGGTCTCGTGGGCTTTGCACCTGTGGGGGATTGCTGCTACAGGCACCCAGGCTCAATACCAGTCCCAGTGACAAGCAACTGCCAATTCTGATTTTCAATTTCATCTCCTTTTTCTTTCTCGACTGCAAACAAGATAAATATTTTAGCAGCATTGCGTTGTAAATATGCCGCAGGTATTTTATAAATATACCGTAAATATATTTATATTGGTACATTTGAGTCCCACCGAATTCTGGATTTTTATTTTTTGTGAAGAATTTGGTGGTACATAAAAAGCAATGCCTGCATTGAAACACTCAAGCATATGTAATTCCTGAGTGAAAACCAGCGTGGTAATTGCCAAAAACATAAAGAGAAGGCTGGCCTTGTCTGAAATAAAAAGCAGGAACCAGACCCGGATTTGTCCATTCCCACCTGTTTAAGCACGGTGAAATGGAGGTGGCTATTCATTCGAGGGACTGAGTGGCAAGACTGAGGGCAACCTCAAAACTATGGAGCATATTTTGAAAAATCTACCTAATATGAAAAAATCCGCACTCGCCATTTCCATGGCGTTGATGGGATTGCAAAGCGCTTATGCACAAGATGCTGCGCCCACACAAAAAGTCATCGTGACCGGATCCAATATCAAGCGCGTCGATAGCGAAACCGCCTCGCCTGTGCAAATCCTGACACGCCAGGAAATCATGGACAGCGGTGCCAATACCGTCAAGGATATCCTCGACAACCTTAGCAACAATGACCGCAGCGCCATCAGTGATCTGGGTGGTGCCAATTCCTGGGCCAGTGGAGCATCAGGTGTTTCCTTGCGTAATCTGGGCCTGTCAGCGACTCTGACCTTGTTGAATGGTCGTCGCCTGCCTAGCTACGGCTTCGCCGATGGCCTGCAAGCCACTTTCGTGAACATCGATGCCATTCCAGCCAATGTCATTGAGCGTATAGAAATCCTGAAAGACGGTGCTTCGGCGATTTATGGCTCCGACGCGGTTGCAGGTGTCATCAACATCATTACCCGCAAAGATTTCAAGGGCGTGACTGTGAATGCCAGCGCCCAGCAATCGCTGCGCAACAGCATACTGAACAAATCCCAGACCGCCTCCATTACCGCAGGCACAGGTGATTATGAGAAAGATGGCTACAATGTCTTTGGTCACATTGAGGCATTTCACCGCGATGCTTATAAAGACCGTGATATCTTCCCTCTGCTGCCCGACTGGTATCTGAAAATGAACCCGGATCGCGCCACCCTGTCCACAGGTTCCTACCCTGGCAATTACACTGGCCGCTATCCTGCCAATTATGCTGACAAGACACTGGCTGGGAAATCTTTTACAACGGCAGCACCTGGTTGTGCACCTGAACTGCTGATAGGCGGCTTGTGCCGTTATGATTACTGGAAAGACAGTGATGCCAATCCTGGCGCAGACCGTATCGCTTTTTTTGGCATGGGCAAGAAAAAACTGGGTGAAAACCTCAGCGGTACTGCTGAAGTCAATTTCTCGAATACCAAGAGCACCTATTACACCTCTGTACCGCGCAGCAATATCACTGGCGTGCCATTGACGTGGTATGACTCTATCAAGGGGCAAATGCAATACTTCACAGATCCGCAATTGCCGGTTGGCCACCCCTTCAATCCCTACTCCTTTCCAGTTGGCCTGAATTATCGTTTTGCCGATAATCCTGATATGTTCAAGAATGTCGGTGAAGCAAATCAATACCGTGTCATGGTAGGTCTGGAAGGCACTCACTTTGGCTGGGAATGGGATGGCGCTATCGGTACCATGGGGTCCAGCGCAAGCCAGAAACAGCATCTATACCGTGACCGCTACGGTTACTACGATGCCATCGTCAAGGGTGAATACAAATTTGGTGCTGTCAATCCGCAATCCGTACTTGACAAAATGTTCCCGGAAATGGGATCACATGGCAAGTCCACCCAGACTTTCCTGGACTTCAAGGCATCGCGTGAATTGATGGCCCTGGGTGGCGGCCCGCTGCAATTGGCAACCGGTTTCGACCTGCGTCATGAAACTTTTGAACAAGCCAGTAGCGACAATGTGCTGAATGCGCAAATCGTGCAGTTCAGTGGTGCATCCATACAAGGGTCACGTAACGTCGGCGCTGCCTTTGCCGAATTGAGCGCTCCTTTCACCAAGCAACTGGAAGGCAGCTTTGCCCTGCGTGCCGATAAATCCGGCACCACTGAGGCGGCTGTCGTGCCCAAGTTTGGGCTGTCTTACAAAGCTACCGATTTCCTGATGTTGCGCGGTACGGCAGCCGAAGGATTCCGCGCGCCTAGCTTGCCTGAGACTGGTAATGGTGGTGCTTCCTGGTTCAATAATGGTTATCTCGATCCCAAACGCTGTGCCATGGCAACCCAGATGTCAGATGCCCTGAAAACAGGCAATGCCGTCGATCAGGCCAATGCCAGCACTGCCTACGCCCTTGGTTGCTCGGTTAGTTTCCCAGCGCGCGTCTTGCCTAACAAGGACTTGAAACCGGAAAAATCAAAGAGTTTCACCCTTGGTCTGGTCTTGCAAGTGACAAAGGATACCAGCGTCACCATCGACTACTACAGCATCAAGCGCCGTGATGAAATTTCTGTGCTGAGTGTAGATGAAACTCTGGCTAATGAAGATAAAAAAGCTGGTCTGGTTGAACGCGGTGCCTTGACAACGCAAGATATAGACTTGGCACAACGCGCTTCTGAACTGGCAGGCAAACCCCTGGGCTTTACGATTGGCCCTATCGCCACCATAGGTGCGCAATATGCCAATCTGACCAAAACCAAGGTTGCCGGTGTCGATGTCGATGTCAACAGCAAATGGAATCTGGGAGAAGCAGGCAAACTCAGCACTGGTCTGGAAATGAATTACCAAACCGACTATCGTAGCTGGAGTTCATTTACCAATGACTATAGCGAAAACTATGTAGGCCGCCGTGGTACACCTAAAATCCGTGCCATCGGTAAAATCGGCTGGTCCAGGGGTGACTGGAGTGCAGGTTCCAGGATTTACTACACTAGCGGTACAACTTTGAGCTGGGGTGACCTGGACAGCGCCAATACCGAGCAAGGCTGTTTAGACCGCGGCGTCAGCGTTGACCAATGCAAGGTCGCTGCTGACACCACCGTCGATTTCTCGCTGAACTACAAAGGCTGGAAAGACACTTTGCTGACCATGAACCTGTTCAACGCCTTCAACCGCGACACTGTCATGCAAATGCGCCCAGGCAGCCCATTGCCTTTGCGTGGCCGCGTGCTGAAATTGTCGCTGGAGCATAAGTTTTAATAGCAGGGTTTAACAAAACATCAAAAACAAAGCATCAAAACAAAGGCAATCCCATTAAGCTCAAGACCAGTAAATCAACCGGTCTTGATGTTGGGGTTGCCTTTGATTTTGACTTTGCTTTGCTTTTGACTTGCAGGAAAGCCTCCCTTTAGGGGCAGCGACACCTGGATCGCCTTCTTTGGCATGCCTGTCTTGGCGACGTGAAAGAAAGGTATGTAGCTGTCGGGCTCCCCCCGACCGGCAATCCCCAAATACATGTGCAGGCATTTGAAAGTCAAATATGCCAAACAATTCAAATCTGAAATTAAGATGTCTGACAGCTTGCTACGAGCGCCGCTAGATTCCAGTCAAAAACACGCTGGAATGACGTAAATAAGTTTACGGTTTATTAGGGATCGCAGCAGCTAACTGACTTAAATAAAAACAGTAATTACGGTGTAATCTGGACCACTATGCCGATTTCGTCATCCACACAAACACAAACCATCAAGACCCAGACCCCGCCTTATACTATCCTCCTCCGCATCCATAAAAACCAAACCGGAGTTCCAGCATGACATCAGGCATAGGCGGTTCCACTGCAGAATTAGAATTAGCCAGCATCCAGGCAGACTTGAGCGATGTCAGCCCCATCAGTGCAACAGAACGCCAGGCCAGGGTAGAAAAAGCCGCCAGGCTGATGCAAGAAAATGGCGTCGATGCCATGATTTTGCCGGCTGGCAGCAGCCTGTATTATTTCACGGGCTTGCGCTGGTATCCCAGCGAGCGCCTGACGGCAGCCATCCTGACACCGGATGCCAGGCTGACTTATGTCTGCCCTGAGTTTGAAGATTCCAAGCTGCGTGAGACCCTGGGTACAAATGCAGATATCCGCCTGTGGCAAGAAGAAAATGATCCCTGCCTGCTGGTCAAGAATTTTTTGCAGGATGCTGGCTATAAGACTGCTGTCATTGCACTCGACGAAAACGCACCGTTCTTTGTCTTCGATGGCTTGCGTCGTGTCTTGCCTCTGGCACAGATCATCAATGCCGGCAGTATTACAGCTGAATGCCGCATGCATAAATCAGCAGCCGAGCTGGCCATCATGCAAAAGGTCAAGAACCTGACGCTGGAAGTGCAAAAGAAGGCGGCAAAAATTCTGCATGAAGGTATTTCTTCTTTTGAAGTCGCCCGATTTATAGACCAGGCTCACCGTGCCTATGGTGGCAGTGCATCCACTTTCTGCATAGTCAGTTTTGGTGCAGCGACTGCCATGCCACATGGCCCGGATGCTGAGCAATTCCTGCGCGAAGGCGACATGGTACTCATCGATACCGGTTGCAAACTGCATGGCTATAACTCGGACATCACCCGCAGCTATGTGTTTGGCAAACCCAGCCAGCGCCAGCGTGATATATGGGAATTGGAAAAAGCTGCCCAGGGCGCAGCCTTTGAGGCGGCACAAATCGGCGTGCCTTGCGAGCAAGTCGATGCCGCTGCCAGGAAGGTATTGGAAGCCGCTGGCTTTGGGCCAGACTATCAGCTACCTGGCCTGCCACACCGTACTGGCCACGGCATAGGCCTGGACATCCATGAATGGACTTATCTGGTGAAAGGCAACCAGCGTCCGCTGGCGGCTGGCATGTGCTTCAGCAATGAACCCATGATCTGTATAGAAGGCGAATTTGGCATACGCCTGGAAGATCATTTTTATATGACGGAACAGGGACCACGCTGGTTCACCGGTCAAAGCCACGCAGTCGATGCGCCATTTGGTCGCGATTGAGAGCTGCTACCGGCATATCAGTTGCCGGTAGTGTTACTTACCTACTTGCTTGCCAACTTACTCACTTAGCGGCAGCAGTGCCTTCTTTTTTCTTGACAGGCGCTGGTGCTTTGACGGCATTCTTGGATTTCAGGAATACTGGTCCCCATACAGGATGACCGATTTCTGCGGCTGACAAATTGAAAGCTGGATCCAGCTTCAAGGCCTTGTCAAATTGCTGGCGGCACAATTGCGTACGAGAAGTCACACAATAGCTGAACGCCAGAATCTTCAGGGCACCAAGTTGCACGTCCTTGTTATGCCCGCTCCAAATTTCGGTCGCGGCATTGAGTTTTTTGATGGCACCATTGTAATCACCACCATCATACAAGGTCGTACCATCTTTCAATGCCTGCATATCTGAGTTGAGAGCAGGGGCAGTTGGCTCTGCGGGTGGTGGTGGTGGCGGTGGCGGAGTTTCTTTTGGTTTCACCACGGGCTTGGGAGCCGGTGGCTGCTTGGGTGCAGTGTCGCAACCCTGCAAGAGGGTACATGCCATTACCAGACCCGTCACATACAGCGTTTGGGCTAATTTCTTCATTTTTCTTCAGCTTTATTTATTCGTGAACTCATGTTCTATGGTTGCAGCATTGCTTTTGCCAGCCTCGACTTCAGTGATGAAGTCGGGGAAGCCAGGATTGGTTACCCGTATCTTATGCTTGCCTGCAGCCAGGCTTATATGTTTCAGGGGTGGACTGGCCCCCTGCTGTACGCCATCAACGAAAACCGTGCCCCAGGGCTTGATTGCCAGCTTCAAATTGAGTTTGCTGGCAGCTGCCTTGGCCGCTTTGACTTCTTTCAATCGTGCTTGTGCAGCCTCTACAAATTTGCCCTGAGGATATTGCTGCAAAAATGCGCTAAGCGCCTCAGGGCTGGCTGTATTATCGTCCTTTAATTTGTCCCAGGCCAGTTTCTCAGGATCTGGCTTGTCTGCTGCCTCCGCTGCACTGGCCACTACAGGGCTGGCATTGCTGGCAGCAGCGGCTGCATTTTTTTCCGATGGTGCAACTACGGCAACAGATGCCGGAGTGGGCGCTGACTGCGGTGCAGATACCGCACTAGAAGCAGGAGCCGGGCCAGCGGCCAAAGTTTGACCAGGTTTATTCGCCCCCTGGCGGCTGGCTAAATAAGCGATCGCCAGGATCAGGACTCCAGCCAGTGCCAACATGGGCAGTAACAGCTTGCCAGACTTGGTTGACACGGCGCCCCCGCCTTCTGCCGCTTTGACTTCTGGCCTATGTGTTTTTACAGCAGTCACATCCTTGACAGGTAAGGCGTGCAAATGATCCTGCCCTTCTGCTTGCATGCCTGCGGCATGTTCTTCCCTGCCTTTGCGGGATTTGCGTACAGAGGCGAAAGAACTGATACCCAGCAATTGACGGAATTCATCCATGCTTTGCGGCCGGTCTTGCGGTTGTATGGCCAGCGCCAGGTCTATGGCCTTCAAAAATTTGGCACTAAAGCCGGCGTGCTCACCATCCTGCAACGGCAACATGGTGTCTTTGACTACCCGGCCTACCGAGATAGGTGGCGGCGACTTCATGATGGCGAAATACATGACAGCAGCCAGGGCATAGATATCCGTCCATGAGCCCTGGGGCATTTCCACATCATCGGCATATTGCTCTATGGGTGCATAGCCAGGCTTGAGGATCACCGTCATGCCTTGCGTCATGTCACCAATGATCTGGCGGGCAGAGCCAAAGTCCAGCAAGACGGCCACGCCGTTCTTTTGCACGATGATATTGTCAGGGGAAATATCCCTGTGCAGTATCTTGGAGCGGTACAGGCTATCCAGGGCTTCGAGTATCTGCTTGAAGATAAATCTCAGCCAGGCCTCGGTCACCAGCTTGGGGCGCTTGTTGACGATTTGCTTGAGCGTATGACCATCATAATGGCGCATGACCATGTAGGCAGTCTTGTTTTCTTCCCAGAAGCGATACACCTTGACCAGGGAAGGATGATCAAACTGGGCCAGCAGGCGCGCTTCATTGATAAAACTCTTCAGGCCTGCTTCAAAAGTAGCTTTGTGACGCTCGGACCTGACGGTCACACTGGTATCGGCAGAACGACCGGCCAGGGAACCTGGCATGTATTCCTTGATGGCAACGGTGCGCTGCAATGAATGGTCGAAGGCCAGATACACGATACCAAAGCCACCCTCACCTAAAATACCGGTGATTTCAAAGTCATTTAGCCGCGTGCCGACAGCGAGACAATTCTCGGTACCTGCATGAATTGCAGTTGATGCTCCAGTGGCGAGTACTTTTTCTGTGTTCAAGGCTTACTCGGATAGTAGTTTCTTGCCTGAAGCAAAAGCGGCATGATATCCATGTATTCATGATATCCACGTCCAGGCTTCTGTTTCACGCTTAACATTTCACGCTCAATTAGCGGTTAACTTGTTTGTCATGCAGACAAATAGCAAAAGCCGAGAAATTATCCCTGTTAATTGCTTTTGACGTACTAATATTTTTTTCTGCAATGGCATTCATTTTACTCAACCAGGCCTCACTACTGCCTGTCGTTGCCAGACAAAACTCCATTTCATGCTCATGTACCCACTCCCAAAACCCGTCGGTACACATGAGAAATGCATCGCCATCGTTCAAATCCATGGCATCTGCAGTTACCTCTGGACTACTGTCGCCTTCTGCACCTATCGCCGCAAATAACATATTGCGTTGGGGGTGCTGACGTATGCGTGTATAGTCGACAATGCCAGCGTCTACCAGACGTTGGGCCTGGCTATGGTCTTTCGACACCATCTTGATCCTGCCCTTGCGAAACTGATAGATCCTGGTATCACCCATATGCGCCCACAGGGCACAACGATTACTCTTGTCTATCAGCACGGTGGCGATGGTGGTGCTCATATGTCGCTGCACCACATTCTCGCGCTTGCTTTGCGCCACTCTGACGATCGCCCAATCCAGATAAGAGCGTAAAGCCCTGGCACTGAACGAGGCTTCCTGGACAAATTTCTCTACAACAGCGTCAATTGCGACCTTGGCCGCCATCTCACCACCGACATGACCACCTGTGCCGTCAGCCAGCACAAAACAGGCCAATCCATCTTCATTGGCCCAGGCCAGCGCATCCTCATTGGTTTTTCGATTGCCTATGGCAGTGAATTGCGCTGTATCCAGATGCATGGCCGGAATGTGGTTAAGTTTAAGCACAGAAATCTAGCGATTTGATTCTGCTTTTTCGACTTCTTTCTCATAGGCAAGTAAAAACTCCTTGCCAAACATGGCCTGGAATTCATCTTTTTTGCCAGCTGAAATAGTATCAAATAACTCACTGAACTGGTCCCACATGGCTGCCTTGCGACGCCCGGGGTTAATCTGGTCCAGCAGGCCAGGCGTACCCAACTGTGCCTCCACATGGCCAGGTTGCAGGGTTTTCAAAATAGCATCTGTTACCGCCCTGTTTCCTGCTGCCACACCCATCTGATGCGCACGTATATCAAAAAAAGCATCTTCCATGGCCTCTGAGGGCGCCATGAAACCTGGCATCTTCTTGCGCAACATCTGAGTTAATACAGTTTTACTGTCAGGGAAAAATTTTAATGGATTGTTTTCCCTTAGCACAACCATGGTTACTTCTGCTTTCACTTCGCGCTTGAGCAAGGCACGTTGTGACAGTTCTTCCATCGCCCCCTGCACCGAGGCTGCCATGAACTTGCCCAAGGTTTCCATCAGCTCTACAGTCAAGCCTGAAGCCAGGTTCAATTGTTGCAAACCTGCGCCTTGCAAGAAGGCCTGCATGAGTTCTTGTGTATTGTGGCTGGCATGGCTGGCTGGCTTGGCAGCATCGGCTTTGACCGCGCTGGCAGGCACATCGGCAGCAGCTTCTGCAGTAGCAACAACAGGTTTGCTACTGGCTTGCGTAACGTCTTCTGCTGGAGTCTGAATGGCTTCGGGCCGCAACAGGAACTGTGGCGGCTGTGCAGCCACACTCTCTTTTGCCACTGGCACTGCTGGCTGGCTGGTAGTAACGCTGTCCGTTACACTGTCCTGTGGAGCTTGCGCGACGGGCTCGCCCTCTGGTTCTACCTCAGCTGCCGCCGGGGCTACAGTTGCGGCTACAGATATGTCTGTAGCAAGATCTTCAGCTGCATCTTTTGTTACATCAACAGCAATATCTGTTGCGGCCAAAGGCTCGGCAAACTCAGCAGTTTCGGCAGTCAACAGGTATAAACCTATCTGGATTTGATCTCCAGGATGAATTTCAAATGCCGTCTCGGCTTTGATTTCCTTGCCATTGATGCTGACAGGATTGGCCAGGCTGAGATTATTGATGAAATGCTTGCCATCCTTGCTCCAGGCGTGAGCCTGGGTACGCGACACAAAGTGCTTGGGGTCAGGCAAGGCCAGGAAATTCTCTATATTCCGCCCTATCGTCGCTGGTTCCGGCCCAAATACCGCAGAAATCGGCGTTTCTGGTACTTCGTTATTATAAGAAACAACGGCAATTTTTATCATTAGTGGCACTCCAAAACCATTTTATATCGCCTGTAAAATAAGTATCCTGAACAGGCAGTTTGAGATAATCTTACGACAGTGCTTTTTATGCTGACACTTAAGCAGAAATAACAGGGGGCAAGCGCAAAAGAAACTCAGCCATTTTACGCCCATCCCCAAGTTGATAACTTGCCATGTCAACACGTACTCGAAGCTTACCCGATTATCATGAAATCGGCGACTTAGCCGGAGCAAGTTTTATGGTTTGCAGCAAACATTGAGACAAAGTACGACATTTAATAGCAATTAAGTAATTTAATTTTGATATTGCTGGCTTAGTTGCTGGTCTAGTTGCTGGTGCTGCACGCCACTGATTACGATTCGCAAAATAGTTCTTCAGCGTTTTTATCGCGACATTGAGTCCGGGAATTTGTTATATATGAGGCAATGGTAATGAGCAAGTCTGAGCAAAGTGAAGCTGCTCTGTCAGAAGTCACAGGTACATTTCATTATCAAGAGTTGATTGAATCCCGCCTGGGACAACCTATCGCCAGCGATTTGCTGGAAGCTGAAGCCCAAAGACTGGCTGCTTCACCTGGTGCCAAGCTGGCAGCGGGCCGCAATGCCCTGGGCTGGACAGTGGAACAGGTTGCTGCCCGGCTGAGGCTGGCACCAAGACAAATCATTGCGCTGGAAAAAGACGACTATCCCGCCCTACCGGAGGCGGCGATAGTCAAAGGCTTCACACGCGCATATGCGAAGCTGGTGAAACTCGATCCCGAACCCATCCTGGCCTTGATCAAGATGGGTGCGGATAAAAATCAAACGCCGCCTGGCAAGGCTGCAGCAAGTAGACGACCCGGCAATCCGGCAACAAATCAGGCTTTCCCGCTAGGCATTTTCATCTGCCTGTGTATCGCTGCGGCTCTGGCTTATGCCTACTTCAATTTGCAGCATTAAACTTCCCCCTGCCTGTCAGCAAGCAGGGGGAAGTTGTCATCAAAAACTGTAAGAACCCGTCATATAGAAAGTACGACCCAGAGCGTCGGTATAACGACCATCGTAACCAACCTGATCACCATTGCCCTCTTTCAATGACAAAGGTGGGTTGACGTTAAGCAAATTGCGTACACCTATGGTCAAAGCCAGGTTCTTGCGCAATTGCGCGCGGGTTTGCCAGTCAAATGTGGTGTAGGAAGCGACATCACGTTTGACGGTGACGAAGTCGCCAAAGCTGCCGTTGGCATTCACTTCACGTACCGAAGCGGAAGCATCGTGATAGCCAGAGCGGTAATTCATGGTCAGGGCATGGGTGAAAATATCCGAGGTTTTCAGGCTAGCCACCAGCTTGCTGATGACACGGAAAGCCACGGCATTGTTTTCGTCATAGCGGCCTACACTGTGTACAGTAGGGTTGCCAGGAATGTCGAGGTCGGACATCAGCATATAAGTCCCCGTCCAGTTCAGGCTCAGCTTGCCCAGAGGGGTGGCAGTCTTGTAGCTATGATCCCAGTCTATGCCACGATAATGAGCATTCGCAATATTGTAGTAAGGCAGGGTGCCAACCAGGATATTGCCGCCCTGGCCTGCTTCATAGAAGGTCGAGAACAGCGTGGAATAATTCTCGGGGTGACCAAAAACGATGGCTTCAGGCAGTTGTGCAATCTGGTTGGACATTTTCACGTCCCACAAGTCCAGACCCAGTGACAGACTGGAAGTCGGCTCGAAGCGGAAACCTATGGTCGCTTGCTTGGACTCTTCCGGTTTCAAGCCATTTTCGCCAGTCAGGCGATTACCACCAGTCAGCACATCATACTGCGTCGCCCCCATGCAATTCACAGCGCGTGGATCTGGTGCCTTAACAGGACAAGGATAGGTGCCACCAGTATTGCCACTATGTGTCAGTGGGGATGTGATGTCACTCATGCTGGCCATCTTGAATCCAGTGCCATAAGAACCGCGCAACAAGAGATTGTCAAAGGCACGATAGGCGGCAGACAGCTTATAAGTCAGCTTGTCGGCTTTATTACCCTGGGTCGCAGCAGCGATGGATTTGCCCTGTTCATCAAAATTGGCAGTATTGGTCACGGCACTGTAGTCATCGTAACGCAGGGCCGCAGTCACATCGAATTGCTTGCTGACTGGCAGCAAGAGTTCGGCGAAACTACCCCAGTTCTTGCGGCTGGCGGCGATCGGCAAGTCACCTGGTGAATCACCCAAAGGCGCATCAGTGTAATTGGGTTGCAAGGCATTCGTGCCCATGCCTATCGGTGTCGCCGTATAGTCATAACGCTGTTTGCTGAAATCCACGCCCATGCCGAGTTGTGATTTACCACCACCCAGGGCAAACAATTCGCGTGAGCCACGCAGGCTCAAGACATCCAGCGTGCTCTTGGAACTGGACCAGTTTTCATGCAGGACGGCGGGTGCCAGGATGGCAGCAGAAGAACCGGCAGGTGCAAAAGGATCATATTTGCCACCATCGACTATTCCATAAAATTTGTCCTTGCTCAAAAAACCACCGGCAAAATCACGTATGCGCTTGGAAACAGAATGGGTATAGGACAAGTTGTAGTCAAAACCAAAAGCATTGCCATCGACACCCAGCACCAGATGCTGTGCTTCTGTGGTGTAAGCAGTATTGCGACCGCCAGCGTCAGAAATACGCAGGCGCATTTTGGCGGAATCGAGGTCAGCCGGGTTGACTCCCAATGCAGCCAGATAAGGCGTCACATATTTGGCAAACAAGGGGCTATCCAAACCCAGGTTCAAGGGCTGGGCCGCTGGTGCATAACGACCGGTCTGGGTGAACTTGGAAACCACAGCTTCAGCGGATACCGTGGTATCACTATTGAGCTTGTAATTCAATGAAGAAAACAAACTGTCGCGCTTGGATTCAGGGATCAGTTGTACCGTCGATGCATAATCAAATCGACAGCGGTTTTCTACCTGGAAGGTATTCGGGCCGCAGCTCTTATCCTTCAGATAATTGGGCGAGAACAGGATGGGATCGGCACCATTCTTGAAGTTCAGCTGAGCGATAGCAGGACTGGAATTATCTGACAAGAACCAGGTCGCATAAGTTTTGCCGTTTTCTGAAAACCGTCTGACGCCGGTATCAGCAAATGAACGCTGACTGGCATTGAGCATGCTTTGTTCATCATGACTATAGGACAACAGGATGTTGTAGCCATCTTTATCCATATCGCCAAAGCCTTTGGACAGTCCCAGGCGATAAGACTTGCCACCCGATTGTTGCGGTTGGGTGTAACTGAGATCGACTGCAGCTTCCGTCTGGTTCTTGCGCAAGATAAAGTTGACTACACCGGCTATCGCATCCGAGCCATACAGGGTCGATGCACCATCAGTCAATATCTCTACCCGCTCGACAGCCGACAAAGGGATACTGGCAAGGTTAACCGTACTGCCGGCACCGTAAGAAGCCAGCCTGTGGCCATTTAACAAGACCAGGGTATAGGCAGCACCTATATTATGGATGGAAGCTGTCTGCAAGCCACCGCCGCCGCCATTGATGGTTTGGTTGGCAGTGCTAAAGCCTTGCATGCTGGGCAAAGCGGCGATGAGACTTTCGACATTAGTGGCGCCACTTTTTTCTATATCAGCGCGCGACAGGGTTTGCACTGGCAATGCAGTTTCCTGATTGATGCGCTTGATCGATGAACCCGTCACTTCGACGCGCTGCATGGCAGGGCTGGTATCCTGCGCATGGACGTTGGCAGTGAAGATGCTCAAGCCTAGTCCGCTGGCGAACATCAGTCTCAGCGAATGGGATAATACTTTTTCTTTCATTTTGTCTGCTCCGGATTTGGAAAATATTTTTTGATCTTCTTGTTTGCTGATGTGGGTATTTTCTTGGAGGCTGTTGCGCAATTAAGCTGCCGTGTTTAGTCACACTTATTTAGTCTCAGTCATTGCCAAGCAATAACAGCCCGTTTCGTCTTGCACAATTCATGATTTGAATCGCCTTTATTACAGATGACAAACAGGCTGGATCACAAACTGTCTGCTCTTTTCCCGATGCATTTCTGGCGTTTACCAGGAATGAATAACCCTGCTGTAACACTGCTGAAAATCTGCTATTGCACACACATCACGACTGCATTTTTCATTGAAAACTCCCATGTCGTTTTTTAATATATCATAAATATATTTTAAATATACGTAAACTTTTGCGGAAATTTTGAGCAGATGGAAATAGTTTTTTTCTATGCCAATTTCTTTGCAAGAGTGCAGGCAAAGCGTCAAGACAAGCTTACTCGTGCCCTCTAAGCTGATGCTTTTAGAGCAGGAGGATGCATGCGAAGCGCTACACAGGCCGGGGCTTTTTCCGAATGGCGGCCAGGGCCTGAGGTATTACAAATCAATAGCCTGGATTGCCATACCGGTGGCGAGCCCTTGCGCATCATCACCAAAGGTTTTCCAAACTTGCCGGGAAAACGCATCCTCGACAAGCGCGCCTATTGCCAGGCCAACTACGATCACTTGCGCACCGCCCTGATGTTTGAACCACGTGGCCATGCCGATATGTATGGTTGCCTGATCGTCGCAGCGGAGCGCGAAGACAGTGATTTTGGTGCGCTGTTCTTGCACAACGAAGGCTATAGCACCATGTGTGGCCATGCCATCATCGCCCTCACACGTGTCGCACTGGAAGCTGGCGTGGTGGCCAGTAGCGGGCCCATGACGACTATCAAAATCGATGTCCCTGCAGGGCAAATCACCGCCTATGCCGAAATGGAAAATAACAAGGTCACGCGCACTTATTTTGACAATGTGTCTTCCTTCGTCGCCGCCCTGGATATCAAGGTCGATGTGCCCGGGCTGGGCAAGGTGAATGTCACGCTGGCATATGGCGGCGCCTACTATGCCTATGTTGATGCACCCAGCCTGGGTCTGTCGCTGGCAGCAGACAACCACCGCCAGATCATCGCCATGGGACGCAGCATCAAGGCCGCAGTACAGGCACAGATCGCCATCCAGCATCCCTATGATGCAGAACTGAGCTTTTTGTATGGCTGCATCTTTTCTGCGCCATCACAAACAGCTGGTGTACATAGCCGCAATGTCTGCATCTTTGCCGATGGCGAACTGGACCGCAGCCCGACTGGCAGCGGGGTATCCGGCCAGGCTGCTATTCTGCATGCGCGCGGTCAATTACGACTGGGTGAGAGTATCACCATAGAAAGCATACTCGGCAGCCAGTTCAAGGTGGCGGCCTATCATCCACACAGCTATGGCTATCACAGCGCCATCATCCCGCGTGTGGAAGGCAGCGCCCATGTCACAGGGCGCAGCACTTTCTACCTGGATCAGCAAGACCCCCTGATACAAGGATTCATATTCCGATGACAGCTGAATTCACACTAAGACTGGGCAAGTTGCGTCAACGCCTGCAAGACCAGGAACAACAGGCGCTACTGGTTTTCTCCCTCGATCATCTGCGCTATCTCTGCAATTATTCCGGGGAAGCCGCCTATGGCATAGTCACGCTGGATCAGGTTTTCTTGATCACTGACTATCGTTTTATCGAACAGGCAGAAGCCGAGTGCTTTGAGTGCCAATTGATATGCCGCAACCGCGACCAGCAAAGCCTGGGGCAGGCGATACGGCAAGTCCTGGACACACAGCGCATCAGCAAGCTGCTGTTTGAAGCTGCTCATATCAATCTGCAGATGTGGTCAGGTATAGCGCAGGAATTAAGCGGCATCAGTTGCACCAGTAGTACGGGGTTGGTAGAAGAATTGCGCAAGACCAAGGATGCATGGGAGACCGCGCAAATCCGCCAGGCAGCCGCGATTGCTGACCAGGCCCTGCATGATTGCATGCCCTTGTTATGCCTGGGTGTCAGCGAGCGCGACTTTGCACTGGAGCTTGAATACCGCATGCAGATACTGGGGTCTGATGGCTTGTCCTTCCCCAGCATAGTCGGCTTTGGTGCGCGCTCGGCGCTGCCACATTGCATCCCTTCCAGCAAGACCTTGGCTGCGGGTGATCTCATCGTCATTGATTTTGGGGCGGTCGTACATGGTTATCGCTCGGACATGACGCGCAGTTTCGTCGCAGGTAAAGCCAGCGTGCAACAAAGAAATATCTACCACACCGTGCAACAGGCGCAGCAGGCCGCACTGGCCAGCCTGCATGCCGGGCAGTTGGCCACCATCACCAGTGCCGCAGCCAGCGAGGTGTTGCAAGCATCGGAATTTTCCGCCTATACCAGCACGGGCCTGGGCCATGGGCTAGGCATACAGTTGCATGAGCAGCCATTCATCAGCCCGGTTTGCCAGGATACGCTGCAAGCCAACTACGTCGTCACCATAGAGCCCGGCATTTACATCCCGGGATATGGTGGTGTGCGCATAGAAGATGATGTCCTCATCCAGACAGATGGCTATAGCTTTATCACTCATGCACCCAAGATTTTTGAGCTGGAAATTTAAAGAAATATTCATCATGTCCACTACCCCACTTTCTTCGGGCCGCAGCCCCTTCCATAAAAATTTCTATGTGGCCAATAGCATGGAAATTTTTGAACGCCTGGCCTGGTATGGTTTCTTTACCCTGTCCTCTCTTTACATGACCAGCCCGGTGTCGCAGGGTGGCCTGGGCTTGAATGACCAGGAGCGTGGCTTCTTGCAGGGCATGATCCCCTTCCTGCTGTATCTGTTGCCAGTGATTACCGGTGCACTGGCTGACCGCTATGGTTATCGCCGCATGTTCCTGATTGCCTTTAGCATCATGTGCCCGGCTTACTTCCTGCTGGGCCAGGTGCATGGTTTCTGGAGTTTTTGTGCGGCCTTCCTGGCGGTCGCCATAGGTGCAGCCTGCTTCAAACCCGTGGTAGTCGGCACCATAGGACGCACTACCGACGATAGCAACCGCGGCCTGGGTTTTGGCGTGTTTTATACCATGGTCAATGTCGGTGGCTTCCTGGGGCCACTGGTGGCTGGTTATGTCAGGGCCATCAGCTGGGACATGGTGTTTCTGATGTCCTCGTTGTGGATTTTGCTGAACTTCATACCGGCAATCTTCCTCTACAAGGATGGTGAGCACCACGAAGGCGGTGCCGATCAGCGCAGCTTGCAGCAGGTCTTACTGGAAACCCAGGAAGTGCTGGGCAATGGCAGACTGGCCCTACTGGTCGTACCTGCCATCATCGGTATCATGATCGCGGCCAAAGGCGGCATCAGTTATGCACAATATTTCATCGCAATGGCTGCCTGGCTGGGTATCAATCTGCTGTGGAGTGCCCTCAACAAATCCGGTCACCAGCAGCACTGGTATCAACAAGGCATACGCATAGGCAATGCACAGTTCGTCATTTACCTGCTCATCATGACAGGCTTCTGGACTATCTATAACCAGGTCTTTATCACCATGCCCTTGTATATCCGTGACTTTGTCGATACCACCGACCTGGTCCTGCTGATAGGCAAGCTCAGTCCGGCTGCCCTGAACTTTCTGGCAGCAGTGAATATAGAACAATTGACGAACATCTTGCCCGGCCTGGCCGCCAAACTGGGCCCCTATGCAGATACCCAGTTACTGGAGCAATTGCGGCTGGAACTGGTGAACTACAAAGTCATGCCGCCACTGGAACAATTACAGTCTGGCTTGCAGGCCCTGCATGCAGGCAAGATCAGTGCCGCGCAATTAGCCGTTGACTGGGGCCAGGCCTACCGCCAGGTCAATCCTGAATACATCGTCAACCTGGATTTTGGCGCTGTCGTACTCTTGCAGATCATCATCAGCACTTATGTGCAGCGCTGGAAAGCCTTGCCGGTACTGGTCATGGGCACGCTGGTATTAAGCCTCAGCCTGTGGATGACGGGCCTCTCGCATGCCTTGCTATTTGGTGGCGTCAGCGTTTGCATGGCTGTCTTTGTATTTGCCCTGGGAGAAATGATCGCCTCACCCAAGAGCCAGGAATATGTGGCAGCCATTGCCCCAAAAAGAAAAACCGCCATGTTCATGGGCTATTACTTTGTTTCCATGGCACTAGGTAATTTGTTCGCCGGACTATTGTCGGGATGGTCGTACACCGTACTGGCACGGCAAATGCATCAACCCATGCTGATGTGGAGTTTGTTTGGCGGGATAGGTGTGATTACTTCTGTGGCCTTGCTGGTGTTTAATTTGCGGCTGAAGAAGTCTGTGCAGGGTTTTGCTGTTACTGCTTAAGATTCGTAGGTTGGGCCGGGCGTCGCATGCTACGCTTCATCAGCCCAACACTGGGCCTCAACAAACGTATACGTTATTTAAACGCTGAGTGTTGGGCTGGTAAACCGTAGCCCAACCTACGAGGTGAACTCAATCTACAAGACTAAATCAACGCAAACCCATAAAATCTTTTTTACCAATTTCCACACCGTTATGACGGAACAAGGCGTACGCCGTCGTCACATGGAAAAAGAACTGGGGCAAGCCATAGTTGAGCAAATAAGCCTGACCGGTGAAAGTCTGTTCTTTCGGTGTACCTGGGCGCAAGACGATGTTGCGGGTTTCGCTGCCTTCAAATTTGGATGCATCCAGGGTCGCGATGAAAGCCTTGGTCTTGGCAATGCGTTCTTGCAATTCGGCAAAAGTCTGTTCATTGTCTTCGTATGCTGGTAATTCAACTTGTGCCAGACGGCCGGTTACGCCTTTGGCAAAATCAGCGGCGATCTGTACCTGACGTGTCAGCGCCAGCATGTCAGGAAATAAACGTGCCTGCAAGAAATTTTCCGCCGGAATATTCTTGGCTGTTGCATGCGCTTCAGCTTTTTTCAGGACATCACTGAGGCTATCAAGCATCTGGTTAAACACGGGAACAGAGGCAGCGTACATGGAAATAGACATGGAAATCTCCTAAATAGTTGGCAGAATGCGCCGAATGGAGCTGCATTATAGGACGTATAGAAGATTTGCGTATGAGGCTAGAAGTTTTCTGAATTAGCCATCAATAAGGATATCAAAACTGGTCTCACCCTGCGCATTTGCCATGAGCTTATGGCCATAGCCGTGCCGGTTCAGGACTTCACGCACAAACATCAGGCCTATGCCTTGCCCACCTTTCTTGGTCGTGAAGAAAGGTGTGAACAATTGCCCATGCGGCACCTCTGACAAAAGATTGGCAGAGTCCCTGATAGACAATATGATGGCCCGTTGCGTGTGAATATCCCGCCTGAGTTCGATGCTGACGTACCCAGTCTCTTGCAAGCCAAGTTTGACTGAGGTTTCTACAGCTTCAATCGCATTCTTGACGATATTTAATAAAGCCTGTTCCATCAAATGTCCATCCAGCATTTGCAGTGGTATATCCTCACGGACTTTCCAGTAGAAGCTGATACCAAGCTCATTGCATTGCTGGCGATACAAGTAAATGATGCCGTCCAGCATGGCTGCCAGATCATGTGGTTTCAATTCAGGTTCAGGCATTTTGACGACGCGAGTGAATCGCTCTATGAATTCACCAAGATTGCCATTTCTCTTCCTGACGGCAGTGATGGCAGTGACAAAATCATGACTATCTTCTGCCTGTAATTGCCCGCTGTAAAACAACAGTGATTCGAGCACCGAGCCCGTTGCAGCCACGGTATTATTGACCTCATGCGCGAGTACGCGTATGAGTTTTTCGTAGGTGGCTTTTTCCGAGCTGGCGAGTTCAGCCGTGATCTCATCTATCAATAAAAAATCGCGCTTGAAACCGCGGTCGGTAAATTGATTTCTCTGGCAGCGATAACGCCTGCCTTCTGTATCGCTATATACCGTACTCTCGCCAGGCAACAAATCATGCAAACTGCCCAGCAATTCACGCTTGCCCGCTATTGCATGGTCCTGCAATAATTCAGGCAGGCTGAGCCTGGCAATTTCTGTCACACCCAGCAAGTCTTGGGCACTGGCATTCATCAGGCTGATCTTGCCATCGAAATCAAAGACGATGACTGCCGTTGGTGTTGCCTCCAGCAAGCGGTCGAGAAAACCGCGTTGCTCGCCTAGTTCCAGTCTCTCTTTGTAGAGCGCTTCCAGCATGCGGTTGAACAGGACAACCAGTTCATTTATTTCCTTATTGCTGTCTTGCTTGATGCGGCTGGCATAATTTTCATCTTGCAAAAGATCATGGAATTGCTGGGCAAAGTCCAAAGGTTGCAAGACTTTATTGACCAGATAAATACCCAGAGCCAGGCTGCAAGCCAGACCCAGCTCAAAACCGACAATGAGCAAGGGCTGGCTCAGATAACAACTGAAAGCCAGTACCAGGAAAATCCCATGAATAACAAACAAATAAGCCAGCAAACGTCGCTTCAGGCTCATTGCTGACCTTGCGCATCGACTTCATTGCTGCTGATCTGATGTTTTTCCAGGCGCCTGTACAAGGCAAACCTGCTCAAGCCCAGGGCCTTGGCCACGCGGGTGATATTGCCCTGATGCTGCTCCATGGCTTTTTCTATCATGAGTTTTTCTACCTGGTCCAGCGTCATGCCAGCGATACTCAGGTTCTGGCCTTGTGCTTCTTCATGCTGTTCAGCAAATAAAAAGTCGTTTTGCTCCAGCACCGGTTTATCGACCAGGAGCAAAGTGCGTTCCAGGCATTGTTTGAGCTGGCGTATATTGCCAGGCCAGCTACGACTACTCAGCCAGTGCAAGGCCGACGGTGCCAGGCTGACTGCCTGCATGCCATAACTACTGACCAGGGCCGCCATCAGGCGATTGGCCAATAGAGGGATGTCACTGCGGCGTTCACGCAAGGGGGGCAGGCGTATGGTAATCAGGTTTAAGCGGTAATACAGATCTTCACGAAACTCATTCGTGGCGACCAGTTCAGCCAGTTCACGATTGGTGGCCGAGATAATACGTACATCAGCCTGCTCAGTCTTGCTGGCACCTACCGCCTGATAACTCTGGTTTTGCAATACCCGCAACAGCTTGACTTGGTCATTGCGATTCAATTCGCCTATCTCATCGAGGAATAAACTACCCTGGTTAGCCATGGCGAAATGGCCTTTGCGATCGCTTTTGGCATCCGTGAAAGCACCGCGGACATGACCAAACATTTCGCTTTCAAACAAGCTGGTCGTTACCGCCCCCATATTGACCTTGACGATGGGCTTGCCTGCACGCGGGCTATTGCGGTGTATGGCATCTGCAATCAATTCCTTGCCTGTGCCGCTCTCACCCAGGATAAGGACTGAGGCATTGGTCCTGGCAACCCGCCCTATGGTGGCCAATACCTTCAGCAATTCGGGATGTTCGCCGATGATGTCATTGAAATTGTATTGCTGGTCCAATGCCTGGCGGCTGGCATTGCCAGGCATGGCTCCTTGCGCCACATCCAGGGTAGCGCTGACTAATTCCTGCAACTGGGTATTACTCCAGGGCTTGGTAAAAAAATCTGCCGCCCCCAGTTTAACGCCACGTACGGCCAGGGCGATCGAACCCCAGGCTGTCATCAACAAAACTGGCAAGGCTGGATAAAGACGCTTGATGTCGGCCAGCAGTGTCAGGCCCTCTTCACCTGTGGTTTGCAGAGAAAAATTCATGTCCTGCAAAACCAGGTCTATCTCCTGGCTAGCCAGTATCTGCATGGCTTGCTGCGGCTCATCGCAACTGACGCTGGCATAACCTGATTGTTTCAACAGCAAGGCCAGCGACACCAGCACCGAGCTGTCGTCATCTATGATCAGGATACGTGGGATTGCTAAAGCTTCTGGCATGGCCTTATCTATTGCAGTGAGTGGGAACAGGAATACAGCATTTACACCTGCAGGTGTAAATGCTGTGATTGCCTTGAGGGGCTATCTTAAACGTTTTAGCCTGAATTCAGGGCTAAAATATTTTATTCATAGTGCAATGCTTCAGTAGGGCTCAGGCGACTGGCCCGCCAGGCGGGATAAAGCGCGCAAAGCGTAGAGATAGCATAAATGACAGCCATGGAAATCGCAGTGGCTGTCATGAAGATAGGCCAATTGATGGACTCTCCCAGGACGCCAGTCAAAGGTAGTTGTATCAACAATACCATCCCCACCAGCATGGCGATGGAACTCAGCAATAATTGCTCAGTCACGATTTGCTGGTAGATATGCCCGCTATGCGCACCGATAGCCCGGCGCAAACCAATTTCTGGTATGCGTTGCGTAGTATTTTGCCAAAGTACGCCAAACAAGCCAAAGCCCACCATGATGAGCAGGAAAACCGCCATGACTGCCAGGATCACCAAAGGTATGGTGTCCTCTGTCATCTTGGATTGACGCATATCTGCCAAAGGTGAAATTTTATAACCCCAGTCACTGCGTATGAGTTTCAATTGCTGATGCAGTTTTTCTTCAAAGGCACGCGCTGTACCGGGCTTGACTTTGACCAGTGCAGTTTCCAGGCGTTTCTCTCCGGTAGTCTTGGAATAACGCATGATGGCAAATGTGGTGGGTGCCATGAACTCGCCTTTATTGCGATAATCTTCGAATACACCCGTGACACGGAACAGCTTGATATTTTTCCCGCCAGACTCAGTGTCGGCAATCACTTGTCCTAGCGGGCTCTTGCCGGGAAACATCATCTCTGCCATTTTTTTATTGATAACAACGGCTTTTTCTGCCCTCCCCTCGTCCTCACTGGAAAACCAGCGCCCTTCCAGCAATTTCATTTTTAACAGCCCTGGTGTTTCATCTGCCATTTCTGCCATATGGACGGAATACCTGAAATTACTATCAGGCAGATAAAAATCCGTAGTCCAGGTCGCGTTGCTATAAGGTGAGTGAGTAATAAAACCAACTTGCACTACCTCGGGCATGGCCGCCAGGCTGCGCTGGAAATTTTCAGTTACCCGGGCATCGTTCTTGGTATCAGCTGTACCTGCACCCAGCATGCTGACTGACCAGACATCCTGATAGGCAAAGCCTGTCGGCAAGTGATACAACTGAAAATAGCGCGCGCTCATCAAGGCCAGTCCGAATACCACACAAAATGCCAGCAGAATTTCCAGGCTCAATAATAAATTCTTGAACTTACGCTTCCAGATAGGTTTGAGTATATGGAAAAACATTATGCAGCTCCTTTCAAGGCGAGCACAGGATCAAGCCGTGACATTTTCCATGCCGGAATGACACCAGACAAGATGCCAAATACGATGGCGATGGCAAAACCATAGGCAAACACCATGAAACTCAACTCCACTTTCATATAGGGCACCAGATCAGCATTACTGAGCCAGATCAGGGTCAGTTTGGTGAGTATCAGCCCGACGATGCCACCCAGCAGGCAAAGCAGGATATTTTCCATGACGAATTGCTTGACCAGCTCACGGTTACTTGCACCAAAAGCCTTGCGTACACCAATCTCGGCAGCTCTTTCCATGATGCGCCCGGAGTTCAGGTTGACCAGATTCAAGGCAGGTAATAGCATGAACAGCAGCATGGCGAGCATGATGCCGCCGACAAACATGGGCGCTCCAGAATCGGCCATGTCATCACGATTCAACAAGCCCCTGGCAAAGAAATCCAGTTTGCCATCCGCCCAGATATAGGTATGCTCCCAATGTTTGGGGTCATCGGCATTGATCTGCTTGACCAGTTGCAGTAGCTCATCCTTGATCAAGGGCAGATCTGCAGCACTCTTACCCATTAGAAGGGCATTGAAATTCCCTGCATATTGCTCGCGGTATTCTGAACTTGGAAAAGTAGTGACCGGTACCCACAGGTCAGAATAAGCGTTCAGGTGCAATGCGTCTTCGACGACGCCGATAATTTCAAACTGCTGACCGCCGGTATTGATTTTCTTTCCCACGGCGGCTTCAGTCCCAAACAATTTCTTTGCTGTACTCTCATTTATCACTGCCACAAAACGCCCCTGCTTGACATCGTCTTCGCTCGGCACTCGTCCTGACAAGACCTTGAAGTCCAGTATCTGCCAATACTCGGCATCTGCACGGCGCATCATGATTTCATTGACACTATCTTTTTGATAAACGGAAACAGATTCAGGCCCGGTCACCCCGGCCACCTTTTCCACCGTTTTCATCTTGCGCAAATACTGGTCTATGACTTTATAGCCCAAGGGAGTTCTCATCGTACCGTTCTTGCTGACTTGCATGACGGTATTGATTTGCAAAAAACGCTCGCTCTTACCTTCCACACCCTTGGGATAAAACGCCGTTTGCAAGATAGCCGTCACCACCAGCAATACCACCATGGTCAACACGATGCATAGCAGGTTAATGGCGGTAAACAGTTTGCGCCGCATATACACTTTGCAGGCGATCTGGAAATAATTCTTTAACATGACATTACCCCCTAAGCCACCAGTTGGCCGTCAAATACCCTGACGATACGGCCACCCTGTTTGGCCTGGCGCTCATCATGCGTGACCATGACCACGGTCGTGCCTTCATGGCTGAGTTTGAGCAGGATATCCATGACTTCGGCACCCATCTGGCTATCCAGGTTGCCGGTAGGTTCATCGGCCAGCAAGACACTTGGGCGGCCCACCATGGCGCGGGCGATTGCCACCCTTTGCTGCTGTCCACCGGATAATTGATTGGGATAATGGTCCATGCGCGCAGACAGGCCTACCCTGGCCAGTGCTTCTTCGGCCAGACGGCGGCGCTCTTTGGCGCTGCAAGAGCGATACAGCAAGGGCAGCTCTACATTGTCGATGACGCGCAAGTCATTGATCAGATGAAAGCTTTGAAATATGAAACCAAAGGTACGGTTGCGCAGCTTGGCCAATTCTTTATCACGCCAGACTTTCATCTCGGCCCCATCCACTTCTATCTTGCCCTTGCCTGGTCTGTCCAGCAAACCTATCAAATTCAGCAAGGTACTTTTTCCACAACCACTAGGCCCCATGATAGAGACGAACTCTCCCTTTTTTACATGCAAATTGATATCACGCAAAGCCAGGGTTTCGACTTTATCGGTTTGATAGGTTTTGCTGACATTGTCCAGTTTGATCATCATTGCTCCTGATTAGATTTTTTGTTGAATTTTATTGAGATACCCTGAAACTGCTTAAATGCTTGAGATGGCTGATATCTGAAATCACCAGCCTGTCGCCCGCCTTTACCCCCTGCAATACTTCAACCAGCTTGCTGTCACCCAGGCCTATTTCCACGCTGCGTTTGACTGCCTTGCCACCTTCCAGCACATATACATCCTGCCGGCCCTTGCCACTGATCGCCGGGCCATTTTCGACAACCAGGCTGCGGGCTTTTTGTTCGGTGATGATATTTACATCTACCCTGAGTTTATGTCTGAGCGAGGGATGGTTAGACTGATCCAGTATCACGATGAGTTTCACCGTGCCGTTTTGTATTTCGGGCAAAATAGTTTGCACTTCGCCAGCCATGATTTGCCCGCTGTATTCGACGCGCACTTTTTGTCCTGGGTTGAGGTAACGGGCATAAAAATCGGATACCGTCGCTTCTACCTTGAAATTACTCAATTCTGATACCTTGGCGATCAATTGCCCGGTATTGAGGCTGGCGCCTTCATCAGCCAGCATCCAAGTCAGCAGCCCGTCAAACGGTGCCTTGACCTGGGTTTGCTCCAGCAGCCTTTGCTGTAATTCCATCTGCTTTTGAAATATGGATTTTTGCAAACGTCCGGCCTCGATATTGCTTTGCGTGGTGCGGCGGGTATCTGTCAGAGTCTCTTTATGCTGGCGCAATTGCACCTCGTTACGCTTGACGGCCAATTCAGCCGCCTGCAAATCCACTGCCGAGGTGATGCCTATGGCGCCCAGTTTTTGAAAGCGTGCCAGCTTGACTTTATTGCTTTGTAAATCCAGTTCCAGCAATTCAATTTCACTGGCAATTTTTTTCAGATTGGCGTCCATCTCCATTGCCAGCACCTGGCCCTTGATGTCTTGCTGGGAAATCTGTTCGCGCAAATTATCGATGGCCAGGCGTATGGTGTGGTCATCCAGCACCATCAGCAATTCACCGGTGTGCACTTTTTGCCCTGCCTTGGCAATGACTTTTGTGATGCGCGATTGATTCGGGCTGGATAATTGTTCTTCATGGACGGGGACCACCACACCTGCTGCATTGATGGTGTTGTCTATCGCGCCGACGCGCACTTCCCCCACCCGGATTTCACCCAGGCTGACACCAGGGCTGATGATGCGATTGACAGCCCAGGCTGCACCTGTGAGGGAAATGGCAATAGCAGCAACCATGAGTATGGTCTTGCGCTTGCGCTTTTTTAGTGTGTCCTGGCTAATGACCTGATCCATATCCAAACCCGAGCTGAGTGTATTGCCAGATCAGGTTTGCAAGCACCGTGCCTGCCTTGAAAATAAAATTAAGTCATTTAAAATCAATGACTTAATAATTATTTAAAGAGAAAATGGGACGGCATGTCGTTCGCCAGCGAACGCAGGTGTGCGAATTAGCACGGCGACAAAGGGGAGGGGAAAGTGTCGCCCCAATAAAAAATCCCCTTCCTGAAAGAAAGGGGAAAGCGGAACCTCATTTTATTCTATCGGTGTCTGGTGCCGGTGTGAAAAACAAGGCAACCAGCATCTCTATATCAGAAGCGATAGCCTACACCTACGCCTACCAGCCATGGATCAATCTTGACTGCGCTGACTTTGGTGCCAGCGATAGTGACATCGCTACGGATTTGCACTTTTTTCACATCCAGGTTCAAAGACCAGTTTTTATCAAGCTTGAAATCAACGCCAGCCTGTATTGCCAGACCGAAGCTGTTGTTTTCCAGACCGCCTGCGCCTTTGAGCAGGTTCACATCAGAAATGCGGGTATAGTTAATACCAGCACCGACATAAGGATTGATTTTCGAATCAGGCGCAAAATGGTATTGCGCAGTCAAAGTCGGTGGCAAATGTTTGAACGTGCCAACGATGGCACCATCAAGCATGACATCATGTTTTTGCGGGTAAGTCAAAATCAATTCTGCCGACCAGTTAGGTGTAAAGAAATAGCTAACATCCACTTCAGGAATTTCTTTGCTGGAAACCGTAATACGGTCAGAGGCACCTATGCCAGCTACTGGATCAGACCCATTTGCAGGGGCGATATTGACGACACGGGCACGCACTTGCCAAGGGCTTTGCTCTTGCGCCATGGCTTGCGTTGCAGTAAAGCCGGTAGCGGCAAGAGTCATTGCAGAGAGTATAAAAGCGATCTTTTTCATTTTCATTTCCTTTTTCAACAGTGATGAATAAAGTGTAAATCCACACTGCTAGCAGGGGCTTGAGCTAAATCAACTTTGGTGCAAAGCACAAAAATATGTGTTTTTTGACGATCTGGTTTCCTGTTTACCCATGAATTAAAAGTCCACATACCCTCTGTGCCATGCAGCAAGCCCCACATAAATCTGGCAAAATATTCCGCCGCAGGCTGGCTTGAGGTATCCTTGCAGGCATTCCAATTCCCTATGAAAATTCAAGAAAAATGGCTAATTACGTCTACACCATGAATCGCGTCGGCAAGATCGTCCCGCCCAAGCGCCAAATCCTGAAAGATATTTCCCTGTCCTTCTTCCCTGGCGCCAAGATAGGTGTGCTGGGTCTGAATGGTTCAGGCAAGTCTTCCCTGCTGAAAATCATGGCAGGCATAGATAAAGACATACAGGGCGAGGCCGTGCCCATGCCTAACCTGAACATTGGTTACCTGCCGCAAGAGCCGCAACTCGACCCGGAACAAACCGTGCGCCAGGCAGTTGAATCTGCGCTGGGCGAAGTGTTTGAAGCCAAGGCCAAGCTAGAAGAAGTGTATGCAGCATACGCTGAAGAAAACGCTGACTTTGATGCCCTGGCGAATGAGCAGGCACGTCTGGAAGCGATTATCTCCACATCTTCAGGCGACAATGTAGAACTGCAACTGGAAATGGCTGCCGACGCACTGCGTCTGCCAGCCTGGGATGCCAAGATAGGCGTCTTGTCCGGCGGTGAAAAACGCCGTGTCGCCCTGTGCAAATTGTTGCTGTCCAAGCCAGACATGCTCTTGCTTGATGAACCAACCAACCATCTGGATGCTGAATCTGTCGACTGGCTGGAACAATTCCTGTTGCGCTTCCCTGGCACAGTCGTGGCGATTACCCATGATCGCTACTTCCTCGACAATGCGGCTGAGTGGATTTTGGAATTGGATCGTGGTCATGGCATCCCCTGGAAAGGCAATTACTCTTCCTGGCTGGATCAGAAACAAGCCCGCCTGAAGCAGGAAGAAGCGACCGAATCTGCGCGCCAGAAAGCCCTGCAAAAAGAATTGGAATGGTCACGCCAGAACCCCAAAGCGCGTCAGGCCAAGAGCAAGGCGCGTCTGGCCCGCTTCAATGAAATGAGCGAGCATGAATACCAGAAGCGCAATGAAACCCAGGAAATTTTCATCCCTGTGGCCGAGCGTCTGGGTAATGAAGTCATAGAATTCAAGAACGTCAGCAAAGCCTTTGGTGACCGCCTGCTGATCGACAACCTGAGCTTCAAGATTCCTCCTGGTGCCATCGTCGGCATCATCGGCCCTAACGGTGCCGGTAAATCGACTTTGTTCAAGATGATCAAGGGCCTGGAAACACCTGACAGCGGAGAAGTCGTACTGGGCCAGACTGCCAAGATCTCGCTGGTAGACCAGTCGCGTGAAGACCTGGGCAATACCAAGACCGTGTTTGAAGACGTGGCCAATGGTGCTGACATCCTGACCGTAGGCCGTTTTGAAATGCCTTCGCGTGCCTACCTTGGTCGTTTCAACTTCAAGGGCGGTGACCAGCAAAAGATCGTTGGCAACCTGTCTGGTGGTGAGCGTGGTCGTTTGCATCTGGCCAAGACCCTGCTGCAAGGTGGCAATGTCTTGCTGCTCGATGAACCATCAAATGATCTGGACGTGGAAACCCTGCGTGCGCTGGAAGATGCCTTGCTGGAATTTGCCGGCAGCGTCATGGTCATTTCCCATGACCGCTGGTTCCTGGATCGTATCGCCACCCATATTCTGGCGTTTGAAGGCAATTCACAAGTCAGCTTCTTTGATGGTAATTACCAGGAATATGAAGCCGACAAGAAAAAACGTCTGGGTGAAGAAGGTGCCAAACCTAAACGCATCCGTTACAAACCTTTGAGCGTATAAGTCATAGCGGCTTGATCGCAAGCCCCGGCATACCATTTGCATAAGCCTGTTTGATTTCAAAAGTTTGATTTCACGACAGGCTTATTGCAAAAAACATGGCAAAATCCTGGGTAAATGCTTTTATTTTTTTTAAATTGTTTAACAGTATGTTTTGTTGCAATGCAGTAAGCTGGCGATAAATAGAACAGGGCTTGGACAGATAAGGGCAGGTAGAGTGGCAGCGGCGCTAACACTTTAGTACGGCTACTCAGTGCCAGACAGTTGGAACAGTTTTGTGCCAATCCTGAACTTCTCGGTCACTGATATGCAGGAATAAACCTCATGCTGAAAAAACACTTATTTCCTTTCTTGCTGTGCCTCGTGCTCAGCATGCAGGCTGGTCTTGCCAGCGCCAATTCTGGCGGCAGTGCCAGTGCATCTGGTGGTGCCTCAACGGCCAAGCTGGAGGCATTCACCGTCAACCTGTCCAGCACCGAACGCTACCTGCAACTCAGCATGGCCTTGCAAATCGCCAGTGCAGAGGTCAGTGACAGGATCAAAATGTTCATGCCCAAGGTCAGGCATACCCTGATCTTGCTACTCAGCAGTAAGGATGGTGAACAATTGCAAAGCCTGGAAGGCAAGCATCAGTTGATGGAAGAAATCAAGGATCGCGTCAACAAGACCCTGGAGCTGAAAGAGCACGATGGCGTGACTGATGTCTTCTTTGAAAACTTCGTCATTCAATAAGACTAAATCTGCTGTCTATCCTAAGTACAACAGCTTTCCAGCGCGATTTCCACCATATCGCTAAAGCTGTTTTGCCTTTGTTCTGCCGTCATGCAGGCACCGCTGCGCAAGTGATCTGCCACGGTCAGCAAACCCAGCGCTTGCACACCATGCTCGGCTGCCACTGAATACAAACCTGCCAACTCCATTTCCACCGCCAGTATTTGCATTTTTTCCATGATGTCGAATAGCGGTGGCTGCACGCTGTAAAACAAGTCTGCAGAAAACACATTACCTACCCTGACAGACTTATGCAAGCAATGCGCAGTCTGCACAGCTTTGGCCAGCAAGTCGTAATCAGCAATTGCTGCGAAATCGTGATCCATGAAGCGCATACGGTTGACCTTGCTATCGGTGCTCGCACCCATGGCAATAATGACATCGCCCAATTCCATGTCTGCCCGCAAGGCACCGCAAGAACCCAGCCGGATGAGTTTTTTCACGCCATATTCACGTATCAACTCAGTCGCATAAATGCTGATCGAAGGTATGCCCATGCCGTGTGCAAGTACAGAAATCTTGCAGTCACGATACCAGCCGGTATAGCCCAGCATATTGCGTACCGTGTTCACCAACCGGGCGTCGCTGAGCCAGTGCTCGGCAATCATCTTGGCGCGCAAGGGGTCGCCCGGCATTAAAACGATGTCGGCAAATTCGCCGTCACCGGCATTGAGATGGGGAGTAGTCATACTGTTACTGTCGTCAAGGCTGGTGTAGTCAGGCGCAAGCTGCCACGCATGCTGTGCCTGACCTGTTGTGGTCGTACTGCGGCAGCTTCATCAAAACCGCAGGCATCCAGCAAACGCTGGCTGGCCAGTGCCAGGCTACTGGCATCGGCGGCGTGGATGATGGCCAGTGGAGTAGTGGCATCCATGCGCTGCCCCAGTTCTGCCAATTGACTCAGCCCCGTGCTGGCATCCGGCTTCCCCTGGGCGGTTGTACTTAATTGCAAGGCCAGCAGGCCTATGGCCCGGGTATCCATACTGTTGAGATACTTGCCATCAGGCGCGAAGACAGCTTGTTGCAAGACCGCCTTGGGCAAATAGCTGGCATAGTTATCCAGCAAGTCTGCCGGGCCACCCAATGCCGCGCAAGACCGCTCAAACACTTGTGCCGCCTTGCCACTGTGCAGGGCATCCAGCAAGCGCACCTGGGCTTCCAGTACATTGTCTGCCAGGCCAGCCAGTAACAGCATTTCTGTCCCCAGTGCCAATACGGTCTGATGCAGGCGCTGCGGGCAGGTATCAGTGCGCAGATATGCCAGCGCCTCGCGTATTTCCAGCGCATTGCCGACACTGGGAGCCAGTGGCTGGCTCATGTCAGTGATTAAGGCCGAGCAAGCCATGCCCGCCGCATTGGCCGTAGCGATGATATTTTTTGCCAATGCCTGTGCCTGGCCCAGCGCTGGTGTCTGCGCGCCATTACCGCATTTGATATCCATGACCAGCGCATCCAGCCCGGCGGCAAATTTCTTGGACAATATGGATGCGGTAATCAAAGGCAGGCTATCCACCGTCGCCGTCACATCACGTATCGCATACAGGCGTTTGTCAGCTGGTGCCAGGTCGGCAGTCTGGCCTATGATGGCCATGCCGCACTCCCTGACCACACGGCGAAAGCGCGCCAGATCAGGCCTTGTGCAATAACCAGGTATGGCTTCCAGCTTGTCTTGCGTACCACCCGTATGACCAAGGCCACGCCCGCTGATCATGGGGACGAAGCCGCCGCATGCCACCACCATGGGGGCCAGCACCAGCGACACCAGGTCACCTACACCACCAGTAGAATGTTTGTCCAGCACCGGACCAGGCAAATCCATATCATCCCAGTGCAAGACGCTGCCAGAATCACGCATGGCAAGCGTCAGCACCGCCCCCTCTGCCGCCGTCATACCCTGGAAGCAGGTCGCCATGCAAAACGCCCCCAGTTGTGCGTCTGATATGCTGCCATCCACCATGCCTGTCACCAGCGCCTGTATCTCTGTTTGATCCAAAGTCTCGCCTGCACGCTTCTTTCGTATCAGCTCTTGTACCAGCAACATCTCAATATCCTGATATGGCCTGGGCTACTTGTCCGCTGCGCAGACAAGACTGCAAATTGTTCAATAGGCTGGAAGCGCCAAAGCGAAAATGGGCAGGGCTCACCCAATCGTCGCCCAAGAGTTCATCCGCCAGAGCCAGATAAGCAGCAGCTTCTTCAGCTGTCCTGACCCCGCCTGCAGCCTTGAAGCCGCAATGACCACCGGTTTCCTTAATCACCGCCAGCATGGTCCGGGCTGCTGCCAGTGTTGCATTGACATTCACCTTGCCTGTTGACGTCTTGATAAAGTCCGCTCCTGCCGTGATTGCTATCAGGCTGGCGGCGCGGATTAAGGCATCCGTCTTCAGCTCACCACTTTCTATGATGACCTTCAAGAGCTTGTCGCCGCAAACCGCCTTGCAAGCCCTGACCATCTCTGCCCCGGTGCTGGTGTCACCCGCCATCAATGCGACATAAGGGAAAACCAGGTCAACCTCGTCTGCACCATAGGCAATGGCCGCCCAGGTCTCGGTCACAGCGAGTTCTACATCCGCCTCGCCATAAGGAAAATTAACCACCGTCGCCAGCTTGATGCCTGGCGTGGCAAATTCACGCAGCATCTTTTTTGCATGCGGGATAAAGCGCGGGTAAATACACAGGGCCGCCACCTGCCCCTGCTCACTGCTGGCGGCATTGCACAGGGCCGTGATCTTTTCCCTGGTATCGTCCTCGTTCAGGCTGGTCAGATCCATCAGGCGCAAGGCGCGGCTGGCTGCCTGCTTCAAGGCGGTATCTGTAGTGGAAGACATGTTCTTGCTCCGGTAAAAACAAAGGTCAAAGAAAGGTCAAAGATAAGGCGCTTGTGGATGGCACTGCTTGATGTACATCAGACATCAAGATCATGCTCAGTATCCTGGCGCTACAGATTATGTATACCCAAACCCAATTAGCCGCCAAAATAGCGGCTTTCCCCCAACCAGCACCCCATGTACCAGCTCGCCGCCCCCGCTTTTGCCGAAATAGAAATCAAGAAAAGCCGTTTCCTGGGCCAGCTCTATCCGCTCAACAGCCGCGCAGAAGCACGCCAGCAACTGGCACAGATACGTGCGCAACACCCGGATGCCGTGCATGTCTGCTGGGCGCTGGTCTGCACTGGCGATTCTGGTCTCGATGACGATGGTGAGCCATCAGGCACGGCTGCCAAACCCATGTACAACGTGCTGGTGCATAAAGATGTCACCAATGTGCTGGCCGTAGTCGTGCGCTACTGGGGTGGCACCAAACTGGGTGCAGGCGGCCTGACCCGCGCCTATGGCCAGGCCATCTCCGACGCCTTCAAGCTCGCCGAACTGACAGAAGTTGAATATATGGTTGAATGGGACATCGTCTGCGCCTATGCCGACGAATCCCATGTGCGCCGCCTGGGCGACAAGTTCGCCGCCAGTGTCACCGAACTGGCCTATACCGAATCCACCACCATCAGCATCAGCCTCAAGCAAAAACTCGCCGCCAGCTTTGAAGCAGAATTGGTTGAAATGCTCAAAGGGCAAGTCAGCATCATCAAGCCTGACTAAAACCACTCAAGCTCCCGCTCCCAAGCTCAATTTGAGCACATAGACTTTTTACATGTAAATTACTGTCAATTAACATGTCATTTACATATAAAATAGGTCTACTTGTCACTCTGAGTACACAGTTTTGTAATAAAGTTCGCAGTATTATTGCCGTTACATTTACTTACGAATAGCAATTATCTCGCGTGGATAGATAGCTGCACTTGTAAATTCGGCATCAAAAATAATAACCATGCAAGAAACAAATGCAAAATACCAATCTGGCTAGTAGCAGCATTACTGATTTGAATGAAGAAAGCGTCAGCCTCAGACATTACGAATTCAAAAAACGTCTGGGTGAAGGTGGCTTTGGGCAAGTCCATGAAGCCTGGGACAGCAAACTCTGCCGCCCTGTCGCCATCAAACAGCTCAAAGCCATAGAAGGTACAGGAGGCCCAGCCCAGACCAGCAATCTACTCAAGGAAGCCCGCCTGGCAGCCTCACTCAAGCACCCCGCCTTCGTCAAGATTTTTGCCATTGAAGATGAGGACAATAGTCAGTCCATCGTCATGGAACTGGTGCCCGGCCTGACCCTGAAGCAATTGCTGCAGCAACACCCGCAACAACCGCTGCCAGAACAGCAAGCCATCAACATCATCAGCCAGGTCGCCGAAGCCATGCAAGAGGCCCACGCCAGCGGCCTCATCCATGGCGACCTGAAACCGTCGAACCTGATGGTGGAACCTGACGGCAGAGTCCGCATACTCGACTTTGGCCTCGCATCAAAAACCGATGCACAAGCCACCACGTCCATGAGCCAGCTGGACCCCCAAGGCACGATAGCCTACATGGCACCAGAACGCATGATGGGCAAGCCGGCCAACGCCCAAAGCGACATCTACGCCCTCGGCGTCATCCTCTACGAAACCCTGAGCGGCCAGCGCCCCTTCGCCAACGCCAGCGGCCTGGCCCTGGCCGCCGCCCTCATGCAATCGAATTCCGATACCTGGGAATTCCCGCCAGGATGCAAGCCCGAATTGATCAAGCTGGCGCTGGCGATGACGGCGCGGCAGACTGAGAAACGTTTGAGCAGTATGCAGCAAGTGCATGAACAATTGCGTGGGTTGGTGAGTGTGCCGGTGCTGGTGGCAGCAGGTGGTGCTGGGAATGTAAGCAGCGTTTCAGGCAAAGGATGGAAGGCACTGAGTTCGCCGAAACGCTTTGCTATCGTCAGCGTCATCATCGTAGCGATTGGATATGGGGCTTGGCAGGCTGTACCTTATCTTGAAATTGACAAGATGTCCTTGAAGCCTTATTCCGAATCATTGACCATGAAGCAAGGCCTGGAGGCGTTAAAACAATTTGACCGTCCTGGCAAACTCGATGACGCTACAAAAAATTTCGAATTAGTCTTAAAGCATGATCCTAAAAATGCTGCCGCTGTTGCAGGGCTTTCGCTTGTTTATAGCTTTCGATTTAGCACTGATGGGCAGGACGATATTTGGCTACAAAAAGCCGATGCTAGCGCGCAACAGGCTGTCAAAATGAACGGGCAGTTGGCACTAAGCTTTGTTGCAAATGCAGCCGCTTTGGATCGAAAAGGGAATAGTGAACAAGCACTCAAAGATCATGAACGTGCACTTTTGTTAGATCCTGAAAATTACTTTGCTTGGCATGGAAAAGCTACAGTACTTCGAAAACTACGGAGATTCGATGAGGCAATTAAGTTTTCAGAGCTTGGCATTCATAAATTTCCACATAGTTCCGTGTTTGCTAGTGAATTAGGCACGACAAAGTATCTAAAAGGTGATTACGAAGGTGCAGAAAAAGCGTTCAGGCTCGGGATAAAAATGGAACCTGACGCTGTCCTTCCATACGCAAATTTGAATGCTGCATTAGTTCGGTTGAATAGAAGCGATGAAGCTCTATCAGTCCTTCAGCAAGGCCTGCAAATCAGACCAAGTGCAGCGTTATACACAAACCTAGGGCAATCTTTATTTGTGCGCGGGGACTATCTGGCTGCAGTAGATGCTTTCCAGTTAGCAGTTTCAAATGACAAAGGAAATCCAAATAACTACTTTGGGTGGGCGAATTTAGCAGATACTTTATTGTGGCTACCAAGTCGAAAAAATGAAGCTCTGGCGGCTTATATGAAAGCAATCCAGCTATTACAACCGCGACTGCAAAGATCCCCAAATGACATTACGCTAGTATCTCGTATGGGGCTCTACTTAGCACGAGTTGGCGATAAAGAGAAGTCTGCCGACTTGGTCAAAAAATCTCTGATCTTGGAACCAAAAAGTGCAGACGTACACTTTCGTGCAGGACTGGCATATGAATTGCTAGGTGATAGAGCGCTTGCATTGAATGCCATACACAAAGCATTGGAACTTGGTTATCCCGTCAAGTTGATTGAATCAGAACCAGATTTACTCGAATTGAGACGAGATGCCCGATACCCGCAAAAATAGTAATTAACAATGGACGTTGAATTGCTATATGTTTGTATTTGCGAGAGCGGGAAAGCATGCTGTTTTTTTATATTGATCTTGAAATATCTATTTCATGGCATGGAGCTTAGCAAAGCAAGTGTCAATCAAGCAGTAAAAATGAACATTTTTTTGTTCACTATGCAAATCAAAGACGTACTTTACACACAAGGAGTAAGAATTGGCTGCCTACAATTTTCAACTTAATTACAACGCGCATAAGCAATGTGTTGGTCAGTATATAACCCCCTTACCACCAGTCGCTGATAACGGATGTGCCATTTTTGTCGCTGGTGACACAATTACCTATTCCTATGTTTTTGTTGAGCATGGTTACCCGCAACCACCAAGTACAACGCCGATTTCAAACAGCATGGTTAACGCCTATCCATTGATCGAAAATGGAATCATTGATGACCCGTTCGTAAACGGTGTTCCTATTCCCAATAATGGATACCAGGTCGCATTGAATAGCACGTCTAACCCTGGTTTTACCGTAACAATAAGTAGTAACTACAGCGCTGGTGATCCTAGCCATAGATTTACTTTTGTAGGATCATTCACTGCTGTCGTATACGGTAAGCCAATGTCTTTCACTTGGGATCCTGAAAGTGATGTTGGATCTGGCAACGGCTAAAAACACTCATCATTCACGAAGTATTACAGTCAAATAACATTGCAACACTTCATTAAGTGCGTTTAACTACAGTGCAAGCCTAGGTATCGCCAGACGTTGGTTTCCAGTGTCTGGCGAATATCTTCCAAAAACAACTGTCCGGCGCAGTGTGACTTATTGTGGTTATCCAACAGTTTTCACATCGACGAGAGCGATATATTATGTCTGACTTGACTCCGCGTACATATCAGTCATTGTTTTCCATGGTGCACAAAACTGAGGTATCCTGACTTTTTCGGACATTCCTGTTTGTTAAAATAAACGATCAGGAGAAATAATGAAACAGAAAAAAAGATATACCCCGGAATTGCGGGAAGAAGCGGTGAAACTTGTATTGGCGCAA